>JAKBKR010000161.1:0-3729 GCA_021832495.1 bacterium
CTCGGCCGATGTGGTCATACCGGTACCGGACTCCAGCCGACCCCAGGCGCTGGGACTTTCTCACGCCTCCGGTGTCCCCTATGCCGAGGGGCTGATCAAGAACCGGTTCGTGGAGAGGACGTTCATTTTGCCGGACCAGCGCCGACGGGAAGAGGAGGTCCGCGTGAAGCTCCACCCCGTACCCGGGGTCATCAAGGGCAAGCGTGTGGTCCTTTTGGACGACAGCATCGTTCGGGGAACCACATTGAAGGAGATCGTGGCGATGGTCCGTGCCGCCGGGGCGAAGGAAGTGCACGTCCGTGTCGGCTGCCCGCCCATCGTAGCCCCGTGCTACTTCGGGATCGACATGAAGGATCGGCGGGACCTCATCGCCTTTGAACGCACCCCCAAGGAGATCGCCCATATCATCGGCGCCGACTCGGTAGCGTACCTGTCGATGGCGGGGCTTATCCATGCGATCGACAAGAAGGAGAACGCCCTTTGTGTGGGGTGCCTCGTGGGAAAGTACCCAGTGAACGTCCCGCAGGAGCACCGTCGGTTGCAGAAGTCCCTGGTGGATTTCGGGTCCGAGTCCGGCGGATCGTCGACCAATCCAGTTACGGGCCGAGCCCGGGGTAGCACCTGAATGCGTCCTCCCCGGTCCGTCCGGGGAATGTTGTATTGTATGAGCTATAGGTAGCGATAGGGTTTGACTGTGGACGAAGTCGCAATCGACTTCTGTCGAAGTGGCAGGAAGCGTTATTAAATACCCTTACTGACACTTTAGCGAGGATAAGGAGAAATCCTTGGAGAAAAGAACAGAAATGAAGAACAGAGGAATGCCTCCGCTGCACCTTGCAGCGGCACGAAAGAACAAGCGCGGAGTATCGCCGATTATCGCAACGATCCTGCTCGTGGCCATCACGGTGGTCATCGCAGCAGTGCTGTATGTGCTGGTCAGCGGATATCTGGGTCACTCCACGGCTAGCCCAATCACGATAGGGTGGGGAAGTACTTCGTTCAACGAAAACGCGGCCAAGACCCATTTCTACTACAACACAACCGTGGAATCTGTGAGCCCATCTAACCTTCACTGGAACGACATTGTATCTGTCTCGGTAAAGACCAGCAGCAATGGCCCGTATGCGGGGACCGTTAACGCCATCACGGTCTTCGGAGCGAATGGAGGAAGCGCTGTGTTCTCGGCTGGGAGTTGGACCTTCTCCGGCGGAATGTCATCGTCGACCACTATTTCCGCGGGCGACACCTTGGTAGTTGATTTGAGTTCGGCGGACGCTGGTGGGACGGTCGTCCTGGCGCCCAGTTCCTCGTTCAGTGGAACCTCGGCGATAAACCTGCCGTAGGAAGGGATAGCAAACAGACCCCCGAGCACCCCTCCCGTAGAGCAGGGAGGGGTGCCTAACTTTTTCTTTAAGAAACCAGTTCAGAGAGAGAGTCAAAGTTAAGGTTATGAGTTCATGAATCAAAATTCTACTTCGCGTGATGACCGGTTCTGCGGTCGGAGATCGAACAAAGGGGTATCACCGATTATAGCCACTATTCTACTGGTGGCCATTACCGTGGTGATTGCCGCGGTGCTCTACGTCATTGTCAGTGGATACCTTCACCAGAGCATAAACCCACCCATTACGATTGGATGGGAGCCGGTGCAGGCGCAGGGTCATGCGGGAAGTGAATTCTGGTACAATACGTCAGTGGCATCAGTTGCTCCTTCGAATCTCCATTGGATCGATATCTCGGCGATATCCTTGAAGACATCGACTGGAGGACCCTATCAGGGGGGGATCATCAACATCACGGTCTACTCGGTTAGCGGAGGAACGCTGAGCTACGTACAAAGCACAGGTTGGAGCTTCTCGGGTGGTGCCAGTTCCCAGACTTTAATGAAGGGTGGCGATTCTTTCTCGGTTGAGACCCGACTTAGTTTGGCGGGTGGGACGGTTGTCTTCTCTCCCGATAGTTCGTTTTCAGGAACCGCAGTTATTGACATCCCTACGTGACTTTATGGCGATTGCCAGATTGATATCGCTATCAAAGGACCTTGATCCCTAGTAGCACTGACCAGAGGCGTAGCCACTTCAATTGAAATGGTTGCGGACAGCGATAAAATAGGCTACAAGGATTCCCCAGAACAATGCGAAGATATCGAGGCTCAGGATATCGACCAGGAACAATATCCCGAAGACGAGCAGGCTGAGGATCAACGCCCACTGTTCGAGGTGCCAGAGGCCCAACGCAAGGGCAAGTATTATGGTGCCAAAGATGAGCGTGATCAACCCCACGACAAGCAGGCTTCCTGAGACGATCCCGAATCCGAGATCGATACCCGTGTGGTGAAATCCCACCACGAAAGAGGCCAGGACGGCGAAGAGTCCCACAAAGAGGAAGAGCAGTCCGATCACTCCGATGATGACGGCGAGGAGCGCCACGCCGAGCGGACGCTCACGTCCGGGACGATACACCCAATGTCCTGGCGGAGGAGAACGGGGGGGTGGGGGGCTCGGGGCCATCGCTTCAAAAGAAGGTGAGGAGGCTATAACGTGATTGTCGTCAGGGCCAAGATGGTCGGTTCGCAGAGTTATAGACCGCCCATCCCTTCAGGAAAACGACTTATGGCCCAGTAGGTGGCTACGAAGGACAACCATCCATGGGCGCGTAGATCAGCGGAAGATCGCCTGATTTGCAATCAGGAGGCCTCGGGTTCGATCCCCGACGCGTCCATCGGCCCACCATGGTGCTCGGTCCCGTTGCGTTGACTTCAACCTCGGGTTTTAAATCAAGGAAGCCTTTGGCTATCCTGTGTCTCAATCGGGCATTCCTCCCCCGGGGCCTCCTCCGAACTGGCCTTCTCCATCATCCTCGCCGCCACAACCCTCGTTCGTGGGCAGATACTCTCCCTCCACCCCAACGGGGTGGCCGCAAAACCCACCCCCTTCCCCCGCTCCCAAAGCCAAGTCGAAACCCCGTATTGGATGGATTGCTCTCATACTGGTAGTCGTTTCAGTCGCGCTCGTTGCCCTTTCGCTATTTTCGCCTTGGTACGTCCTCTCCGAGAACGGCCCATCACTCTCTGCAACAGAAACGATCAGTATCTGGCACTGCGAGGTGGTTCAGGGGTCGTACGAAGGGATTACGATTTCGGGGACGAATTGCACCTTGGCAGGAGATAACAACACATTGGCGCTGTACAATGCAGTACTCTGGCCGGAGCTTGCCGGACTTGCGGTGGGTGTCGCTGCCTTTGCCGTTGCCTTGGTTGTCCTTCTCGTGAAGAGGCCCTGGAAGGGAGGTCACCTACTCGCACCGGCCATCGTTTCCGTCGTCGCCGCCGCGTTGCTTGTGGCTGGCCCCATGCTGCTCATGATCGATCAGCCGGGCGCGTTACAAGCGGACCAGATAGCCCACAGGTCCCCGGGCACCACAAGCACGAGCCCGTGTGGCCCATCCAACCCTGCGGGACCCAACCAGTCTTTCTTCGGAGGGTGCACTTACTCGAACATCTCGAGCAGTTGGGGACCCGGCCTCGGTTGGTGGTTCTCGGTAGGGGCCGGCGTGGCCCTCATCGTGGCAGCGGTCCTCTTGTTGGGATATCGTAAGAAAGTGTGGGAAGGGGCACCCGATGCGCCGCCGCCATCCGAACCCATCCCGACTCCATCTGGATACGCTGGGTCCGTGGAGACGGGGCCGACCTCATACTATCCTCCGTCACCACCCGGGACGACCTCACCG
>JAKBKR010000161.1:3739-5492 GCA_021832495.1 bacterium
AAGTTACCCTGCGTACTACGCGGGTCCCCCGCCGACACCATCACAAGGCAAACCCTGCATCACATGCGGCGCCACCAATCCACCCGGGGCGTCGACCTGTCATGTCTGCAAGACCCAATTATGGTAGGTCCGCTCAGGGTCGATGGTGCTTAAGGGACCAACTGCACGAATTCTGTGAGGACCCCGCCGAAAGACGCCGGGTGGGCGAAGGCCACGAGACGGCCCCTCGCCCCCTTGCGTGGGGCTTCATCGATGAGCCGGGTGCCCGACTGCTTCAACTCTGACAGCTTCGCAGCAAGGTCCGGCACCCGTAGCGCCAGATGGTGGATCCCCTCTCCGCGCTTTTCGATGAACCGGGCGATCGGAGAATCCTGCGATGTCGGCTCGAGCAGCTCGAAGTGCGTTTCCCCTACCTCCAGAAAGCTGACCCGGACCCGCTGGCTCTCCACCACCTCGGGGGAAGACCCCCGAGTTCCCAGGGTGCGTTCCCAGGCGGGCAGGGCCGCATCCAATTGCCGAACTGCGATCCCGATGTGGTCCAGATCCATGATATCAGATCCCCTTCCGGGGGTGGTGTTCTCCGTAGAGCTCTCTCCACGCCGCACTGATCTCTCCTAGGGTGACCCCTTCCTTGAGGGCCCGGATGACCCACGGCATGACGTTCTCTCCCTTTTGGGTATGGGTTATGAGGTCAGAGAGGGCCGTCTCAACGGCGGATTTCTTGCGGCTCCTTTTGAACGCAAGCGAGTTCCGGACAGCTCTCGATTCGACGGATTTCGGGATCTTTTGTCCCTGGGAGGCCTTCTTCCCCCGTCCTTCTGGGAACAGGTAGAATCCCTTCTCCGTCTCCGGATGCTCGGTGACCCCGACTACCTGTTCTTCGCCGGATTCCAAGGCCCGGGCGGTCCGGTAAGCCTCCTTCGCGATCTCCTCCTGGAAGAACCCGCGTTCGATCGCAGCGACCGCTCCTCCCATCTTCTCGATCTCGACAAGATAGGCGCGAGCCTCGGATTCGAGGATGTCGGTCATCTCTTCGATGGCCCACGCCCCGCTCACGGGATCGACGGTGTTCGCTACTCCGCTCTCTTCCGCGATGACCTGTTGGGTCCGTAGGGCGAGTCGAGCCGACGCCTCTGTCGGGAGGCCGAGGGCTTCGTCCATCGCGTTCGTATGGAGCGATTGGGTTCCCCCCAGGACACCGGCCAGGGCTTCGATGGTGGTCCGGATCACGTTGAGCTCCGGCTGCTGAGCGGTGAGGGATGAGCCGGCTGTCTGGGTATGGAAGCGGAGCATCTGGGACCGCGGGGACCGGGCTCCGAGCTCGTCCCGAGCTATGTGGGCCCAGAGCCGTCGGGCCGCCCGGAACTTCGCGACCTCCTCCAGGATGCGGATCGATGAGGAAAAGAAGAAGGATACGCGCGGGAGGAAATCGTCGAGGTCGAGGCCCCGCTCCTGCGCCGCTCGGGCATAGGCCATCGCATCAGCTATCGTGAAAGCGATCTCCTGGGCGGCGGTGGCCCCCGCCTCCCGCATGTGGTAACCGGAGACGGAAATAGAGTTCCACAAGGGCATCTCCCTCGTGGCGAACTCGATGACGTCGATCGCAAGGCGCATCGAGGGCACCGGCGGATAGATGTAGGTGCCGCGGGCCGTGAACTCCTTGAGGATGTCATTCTGGACGGTCCCCCCGAGCTTCGCGCGCGGGATGCCCCGGGACTCCCCTGCGAGGACCATCAATCCCAGCAGAATCGGG
>JAKBKR010000162.1 GCA_021832495.1 bacterium
GGTGGTCATGGTAGGGCTTCCCCAACGGGCGTTTATGACGGCCCTATAAGGCAGTCACACACTTATATCCTTCGCCATGATAGTCCACCCATGCGCACCGCATCGCTCATCGCCTTCACCATGAAGACCAAGGGACGAACTCCGGGGGAGGTCTCCAAGTTCTACCGGGAACTCTACGGATACCGGAACTGTTCGCACTATGGACGCTATCACACCCAGATCAAAGGGGTCTTGGACAAAGTACAGAGCATTCGGTATGCGAATGGAGTGTTCATGGTCCGGAAGGCGGATGCCCGCAAGGTGCTCCAGTTCCTAAGGAGTCATGGGGCCATGGTCGCTGTGTGGGACGTCCTACCAAAGACGAAGGAGTGGAAGGTCCTCCAAGCACCCGTCGCCTAGGATTCATTCAACAAAGCAGGGGACCTCCCCCAAGTTATATGCCTGAACCACCTCCTTTGCATCGGGATGACATTTGGACACCCGGAGGGTGGATCAATGAAAGTACTGCAGATTGCCACCGTAGGAGAGATTCCTGATGCGGTCTTCGTAGGTGTGCGCGCCTTTCCCATCACCAAGCTGGTTTTGCTTCACACACCGCCCTTCGCAGAAGCCGCGCACGAGGTCGCCCGGAAGGCGGGACTCATCAAGCTCGAAGTCTCGGTCCGCAGGATCGAGGGGGAACCCCTTCTCGGATGCCTTCGGATCGTGTCCGAACTGGTACGGTCGGAGCGGGGCAAGTTCGACGAGATCATCGTGAACACTGGGAGCGGCCCACGCATGATGACCTGCTCATTGTTGGCCGCGGCTTTTGTGAACGGAATCCGCGCCATCGATGTGATGGAGGATCGGTTGATTGCCCTCCCCGTGCTCAAGTTCTCCTACTCGGAACTGGTGAGCGAGGCCAAGATCTCGATCCTGCAGGCTCTGGAGAAGACGGGGGGGCAGGTCGGTTCCCTCGATGAGCTCACCCAGTCTACCGGGATGGACAAAACCCTCCTCTCCTACCACATCCGCGGCGGACGCGGAACCAAGGGCCTTGCCCCCCTCTCCTTGGTCGAGGTGGTCCGGGGTGTGCAAGGGCGGCTCGGCATCCAGCTGACTCAGGCTGGGCGGCTTCTTCTGGTCGGAGTCCTGCCCCCCGAGCTGGTCACACCCGAGATGAAGTCTTAGGATCATCTCCAGGAGTCTTCCCGGCAGGATTCAGGCGCTAGTGGACCGCCCACCGAATGCGGGGCACTGTGGACGGAACTCGCATCGACGACATACCGGTCCGGGGTGGGGTTCAAACCGCTCCCCCCGGATGGCATCGGCGACCACCCCCGCCCGGGTCGCAAGACCCTCCACCACCTTCGCATCCCGGGGCGGAGCCGAGAGCGGTCGGAGGGATCGCAGGTGATAGAGCGTGAGCGCCTCAACCGGTTCCGAATAGTTCTGCTGGACAAGCACTTGGTAGAAGGTGAGTTGGTCTGAGGTACGGGCGTCCTCGAGCGACAGTTCCCGTGAAGTCTTGTAGTCGAGCACCTCAAGCCCGCGGCCTTCTCGGAGGTCGATCCGGTCGACGATGCCATGGATCGGCACATCCCCCATCCGGCCGCTGAGGTCACGCTCGACTGCGACCGTAACTGGACGAGAGGAGACGAATTGGGAGTGGAAGCGCTTCAGTAGGTCCGTCCCGATCAGGAAATACTTGTGCTCTTCCTCGGCGTTCGAATACCCATCCCGAATCCAGAGTTCCCGGTAGTGGGCGAGGAGCTCCTCCAGGGACATCGGATCCGTCCGGGGGGAATGGCCCCCGAAATCGAAGATCGTGAGCTGGCCGTTCCGGCGCAACCGGTGCGGGCTCGTGAGCGGGCCCACAAATGCCTCCAGCGTGAGATGCATAGAGCGGCCGAACGAAAAGTACGATCGGTCCGCCTCCTTGAGGCCGTCCACGTAGAGGTACTTCCACCGCTGGGGGCACTCCTCGTACGTGTGGAAGCTCGAGTAGGAGAGTTCCCGCCGGGGCACCGGAGCACCCCTCGCTACTTGGCGGGGACGGGAACCTTGTTCTTGGTGACCGGGTTCGCCAAATCCTTCGGGAGTCCCAACGCGTCCAAGAGCTCCTTGTAGTGGTTGCGGATCGTGACGGGGGTCACGTTGGCGACCGAGGCAATGCGGTCTTGGCTACGGGGCTCGCCCATCAGGTTCGAGGCGATGTAGATGATCGTGGCGAGGATCCCGTTCGGGAGGACCCCGCTCGTCGAATAGACCTTCTCGACCTGTTCGAGGAGCTCGAGCACCTTTTGCCGGACGGGCCGGGAGAGGTTGAGCTCCTGGGTGAAGCGCACGAGGTAATCGCGCGGTTCGAGAGGGCGGAGCCCGATCTTGAGCTCCCGAGCGAGGAGCGTGTACGCGCGGCCCACCTCGATCTTGGTGGCCTTCGAGTGCATCGTGATCTCCTTCATCGTCCGCGGCACATGGCACTGCCGGCAGGCCGCGTAAACGCTGGCCGCCGCAAATGCGACGATCTTCTTTCCCCGGGTCGCCTTGTATTCGAGCGCCCGGCGATAGATGTAGGTGGCGGACTCCTTGATCTCCCGGGAGAGTCCGAGGACGCTCACGAGGCGGTTGATCTCGCCCAGGGCGACCACCATGTTGCGCTGGTGGGTCCGGCCAAGGCGGAGGCGGTGGTTGAGCTTCCGGAGGTGGTAGAACTTGAGCGAGGTGTCTCGGGAGAGTGAGTTGCCCTGGAAATCGCGCGTGGGCAGACCGATCTCGCTCGAGAACCCTTTTTCGGGCATGAGCGGGTTGACGGCGGGCCCGTACCCCCGGCCTTCCATGGAATTCTCGTCCTTTCCCGTGCGTCGGCCGAAATCGCTCACGAGGGTGCTTTCATCGATGACGAGTCCGCAGTCCCCGCAGACGATCTCTCCGCGTACCTCGTCCCGCATGAGATGGAGCGAACCGCATTCCGGGCAATGGTTTTTCGCGCCCTTCTTGGATACCGTACCACCTGCATCCGGGGTCCGTCCCTCGGGGAGCGAGGTACCTACATCTTCTCGCATAGCAAGCCAATGAGTCCCTATAAGCTTATATACTTTTCCCCAGGAGCGCCGCCTCCCCGTTCCAGGCCAAATGCTATCTAAACGGTCCCATCCCCTCGGACCGTGGCCCGCAGGACGGTGTCATCGGGGACGAGCGCTTCGCCCGACGAAGGAACGCACCGGGAAGCGCTCGAGGGAGCCCTTCTGAAGGAGCTCACGCCGCCCGACTCGTTCGCCGACCGGCTTGGGGCGGTCATGCGGGAAGCCGTGGCGGCGGTAGAGCGGACAGCGCGTTCCCTTCATTTCCCTCCGGTGCGCGTCCTGGTCGCTGGCAGCGCGGCCCGGGGGACGTACCTCCCGGGGAACTTCGACATCGATCTCTTCGTGCTCTTTCCGCCGGAGGTGCACCGGGAGGACCTCGTGGAGATGGGGTTGCGGCTCGGGGAAGCCGTGCTCACAAACCCCCAAAAGAAGTACGCCGAGCATCCGTATCTGCGGGGCACGTTCGGGGAGTTCCCTTGTGAGGTGGTCCCGGGCTATGCGGTCTCCGATGGCGCCCACCCGATGACCGCGGTGGACCGTACCCCATTCCATCAGGAGTATCTTCTCCAGCAACATACTTTGGAGACCCGGGGACAGGTCCGTTTGCTCAAGCAGTTCCTCAAGGGCATCCGGGTCTATGGCGCCGAAGTGGCCACGGAAGGGTTCAGCGGATACCTTACGGAGTTACTCGTCCTCCGGGCCGGTTCGTTCGGCAAGGTGCTGTCGGAAGCTTCCCGATGGACCGTACCCATGCGGCTTGCGCCCCCCGGGTCCGAGCCTGCGGCCGAAACCACCGCCGCTCTGGTCCTTGCGGACCCCGTGGACCCACATCGCAACGTGGCGGCCGCTGTATCGTCCCGCAACCTGGCCCTGTTCATCTTGGCGAGCCGGGAATACCTCCTCTACCCCACCCGGGACTTCTTCTTCCCAAAACTGCCACCATCCTTTTCGAGGGAGGGGGCCCGGGAGATGCTGACCCGCCGCGGTTCGACCGTGGCAGCGCTCCGGTTCCCGGTTCCGGGTCTGGTCCCGGATGTCCTGGTCCCGCAGCTCCGTCGTTCTGAGCGGTCGCTATCGAGCCGTCTCGCCGAGGGCGGGTTTGGGGTGCTGGGCACGAGTTCCGCAGTCAAGGACGACCAGGCCGTGATCTTGGTCGAGTGTCGCGAGGCCACTATAGGTCCCGTCCGAGTCCATGTGGGGCCTCCCATAGGCGTGGGGAACACCCATGCCTTCCTTGAACGGTGGGGGAAGACCCCGGTGATCGTCGGGCCGTACGTGTCGGAGGATGGTCGGCTCATGGTGGAGGTCGAGGAGGATGACCGGGGACTTTTGGAAAGGGTCCGTCGTCTACTTCCCCATCTGGCGATGGGCCGGGACCTGCGTCCCGTGATCGAGAAGGAGGGTCAAGTCGTGCTCCTCGAAGAGGTCTTTGACGACCCGCCCGTGGCCGAGGCGCTCCGGGGTCTCTGGCGAAAGGGCCTCCCGTGGGTGCAGGGAAGTTCACGCCGTGCCGAAGTTGAGGAGCAGCGACCAGAGACCGAGCCATAGGAACACATAGATCGCGATCAACGTCGCCCAATCCCCCGTCCGGTACTCTCCCGCCTTCTCCCGGAAGAAGCGGATGAGGAGGGGCAGGACCACCGCCCCGATAATCCCGATTACCGCAGACACCACGGCGAGGGAGGTCGTGAGATTGATGGTTTCCCCATAGCTCGTGAGGTACCATGAGACGAGCGCAACTCCGATGGATAAGAAAATCGCAAAGGCGGTGGCTGAGGTCTGTTCGAGCTCATGGTGGATGAAGCCGCGGACATCGAACTCGGGGAAGGAGAAGGCCTTGTACTGGTCATCTTCCTCGATCTTCTTCTTGACCTTCTTCGCCATGGTCCCCCTTGGTTCTAGCGTAGGTGTGAAGCGAGGGGCTATATGGCCTCGGCCCCGGCTGGTCCCCGGCCTCCCCGGTGCCGGGCCTTCCAGTACAGTTCCCCCGCCATGTAGGAGGAGCGGACGAGAGGGCCGGAGGCGACCCCCAGGAACCCGAGAGCTCTCGCCTCGATGGCAAGCTCTCCGAACTCGGAGGGTGGCACATAGCGGGTCACGTCATAGAACCCTTCTCCTCCGGGGCGGAGGTACTGGCCGAGGGTGAGGATATCAACCCCCACCCCGCGCAGGTCCTGCATGGCCCCCCGCAGTTCCTCCCGGGTTTCACCCAGCCCGAGCATAAGCGAGGATTTGGTGACCAGTCCTTCCGGGCCCGCTGCCTTGGCGTGCTCGAGCACCCGGAGGGAGCGCTCGTATGAGGCGCGGGGGTCCCGCACTTCCGGGGTCAATCGGCGAACGGTCTCGAGGTTGTGGGCGAAGACCTCCGGCCGGCACCGGATGACCCGGTCCACCGAGGATAGCGAACCTCCCAGATCGC
>JAKBKR010000163.1:0-3321 GCA_021832495.1 bacterium
ATGCTGACACAGAGCAGAAACCGTCCAATCGATCCTGCGGAGACTCCCGACTGAGCCAGGTGTGTCGATTGTGATAACCCTTGCCGGGCGTCGAACTCAGCTTGCCTTTGGGAACCGGGAATCACCAGATCGCATCGGGTGCTCGCGAGAGCCCGAGGCCCTTTCCCGAGGTTTGGGGCCGTGGGGTGGAGGCCAGGTCGTGGCGGGCTCGGCCCTTGCGCTCAGTTATGTTCGTTCCGCTCGCTCCGGTAAGCGGCTCCGGGTCCGCAGGGTTGCGAGAATCCTCCCGGCGGCGGAGAGACTACATGGGACCTCGAGACCGGGTGTCCATCCCGCACTCAGTTATCCGCGCCTCAATGCGCAAGAAGACGATTCGCGGCGGTGGACTCCAGAGCGATCCCCCGCACACATCGCGTCGCAGCGACCCGAGAGTCCTGCAAGCGCGGAACCGCGGCCGGTCGCTCTGGAGCGTCAGAGGTGAAGGGCGTCCCCCTCTTCAATATCGCGTAGACGATCTTCAGCAGCTTGTGGGCGCCCGCGATGTTCCCCTTCGACCGGCCTCGTCTCCGGCTGACCCGGTTCGCGATGCGAGCAACCCCTCCTCTCTTTTCGAAACGCCGGTGGGTCCAGGAGAGTTCAACGAGGAGGGTCTGCACGAGGTGGTTGCACTCCTTCTTCAGCCTCCCCTGCTAGCTTTGGTCGCCTGACTGGTGCGTGGTCGGCGCCAGCCCGGCGTACGAGCTGAGGCGATCGATCGTGGGGAATCTTTCGATGGGACAGAGGAACGCCGCGAGAGTGACCGCTCCCAGTTCGCCTATCCCAGGGACAGACTCCAGAAGTTGGGCCTCCCTCGACGTAAGGAAGAACGTGTGAATCTCCTGGTCCAGCTCCTTGCAGCGCTCAAGGAGATACTCGATGGAGTCGAGGGCTCGATTCGCGCCCGGGATCCCGAGCTTGCGGACCTCGTTCCTCCCTCGGAATCGCGAGAGAGAACTCTCCCGGTAGGGAATCCCACGGTAGATCAACTGCCCGTAAGTGTGGTTCATCAGGGCCCGAATGTGCCTCCGATAGATCACCCGGTCGCGAACCAAGTGCCGGACCCTGCGCATCTCCGGGGGCGGTGCGTAGGCCGTGGGAAGGGCATCGAGACGGAGAAGGTTCGCGAGGGCCTCGGAGTCCACCTTGTCGGTCTTGATGGTGGCCTCCGCAATCAAGCGTGTCCGGAGCGGGTTCGAGAGGACCGCGGTGGCCCCGGCCTCCTCCACGACGTCGAAGTAAGCCTCCCACATCGCGCAGGCTTCCATCGTGACCCTCTTCTCGCCTGGGAGGTTCCTGAGGTAGGCGCCAAGTTCCTCCTTGGAGGGCCCGAGCGTTCTCTGGTCCAGTTCCTCCCCCTGCTCGTTCAGAGCGGTGGCCACGATGGTCTTCCGGTGGATGTCCAGTCCGACAAAGGTCGTTCCCAACATACGACGCCTCTTGGTAGAGGACGGGCGGCGTCGTGCTTGCTTCTTGCGCCCCATCGAGCGGAACGATACATGTCCACATCGCGGTCAACGTCATCGGCCGCGCCCGGACGAACCGCCACTGCCTCCGGCTCGTCCTCGCCGAGAACACGCGGGCGTTCTCGGCCGGTCCCCGCATCAAACCCGCGGGGCTCGCTCCAGGTAGCGTTGCGATGAAGTCGCTCGCCCCTGCGGCATGATGGGGGAACGGGCCCCTCGCTCCCTCGAATCGGTCGCTCGGGGCCTTCCGCGCTCGCTTCGCGCCGATGACCGCGAGCGAAGCCACCCGACGCGCGCGAGTAAGGGTCCTGCTCGTCTCCCACACGGGTCGCAAGGAACTCGCTCCGCTCTCGTAGCCACGCCCCACGCACGGCCGTCCTTGCCTTGCGAGGACGACCATGCGAGGTTCGGGCCCTCGCATGGCTTTATGGGGATTAGCCATGCGGTTTCGCGCGGATGAAGATCCCGGCGGCGGCGTTCTCTTCCCATCTCCCCAACGTGTTGCGTCCAGGGGAGACCCTGGTCGCGACTTGGAACGCCTGGGGCCCGCTGACCGAAGGTTTGGAGACGAAGTTCTCCTCGAGAAAGGTCCCGCCCGGGGCTCTCGTGTTGACCCGGGAGCGGCTGTTCATGCTTCCCGCTGCGAAGTGGACCGCGCTAAACCGAGAGCCTGTCCATTATGAGTTCCCATGCTCCCCCTCCTTCGAGGCGGCCCTGAGCTCGGTCAGCTCGGTGGAGGTCGTCTCGGTCCCTTTGGCCGACCGCAACTTGTGGTCGTTCCTCCGGATACGGTGGGTCAGTGCGTCGGGTCTCGTAGGGTCGAGCGGCTTCAGCCTGACCGGCAGTATGGAGTTATCCCAGCGGGCGGCGGCTACCGAGTCACTGAAGGGCACCATCCAGCGGCTGCTCCCACGCCAACCTGAGGCTGCCGGGCCCCCCACCTGGGTCGCGGCCCGCCCTGCCACCCTGGCCAGCCCCGTCCCCACAACGATCGTCAAGGAGACGATCCGAGAGGTGGTCAAGGTCCCTTGCCGATACTGCCAACAGCTCAATCTGATGAACTCGGCCAAGTGCTTTAGCTGCGGGGCCCCGCTGGGCTGACGGCCCCGCGTCGGTGGCTTCCTCGGCGTTCGTCCCCCTTGGGTGCGCCTCTTCGGGCCTCATCCTGCGGAGCGTGGGTCCTCGGATGGGCCGGCCTTCGACACCACGGCCCGAGTCGAGGGTCGCTCGGCGCGACCTCGCCTTCCGGTCGCCGGTCCTCCTTCAAGCTCGCGGGCGGCCGTTCGGACGCGTCCCCCCTGATCGCGGGGGGCGAGCCACTCGGGGACGCACCCTCCGCCCGCAGCATAGAGGGGACCGCCCGCGGGCGGGGCAGACTGAGGACGCTCGCCTCTGCGGACTCCCGCAGTATTCATCTCGCCACGCCCTTTGGTGGGCACTCGGGTGAGGATGGTCGGCCCGGACCACCGACCGCAATTCAACCAAGCGATAGCGATCTATGCATCGCATAGCCCGGTTTCTGACCCAGGCGACCACCGAACCCTTCTTCGGGCCCTCCCCCGAAACCTGCCTCAGGTCTGTCGCTGCATCCAGGGTTCCCTCCTTCATCCGAGATGGGCCGGTCTCTACGGGCTGCCTCCACCGCCCCCGTGTCGTCTCCCCGAGCTCGACGTGCGCACGGTGTCCCGACTTCTCGACCGGCTCCCCCGAAGGCTCCTGGGAGAGTCCCGATGGCCCCGGCGGGCCCCCCAGCGACGAGTCCTGGGGAACTGCCGACAGTTCGCGCTGCTCCTGTGCGCGGCCATGCGTGAGCAGGGAA
>JAKBKR010000163.1:3331-5449 GCA_021832495.1 bacterium
CCCGCGCGGCTGCGGTATGGTTTCGCGACCTACTTCGGGCGGGGCTATCTCACGGACCACGTAATCTGCGAGGTCTGGGGCCGGCGCCAGGGTGGCTGGCGAAGGGTAGACGCGCAGCTCGACAACGATCAGCGGCGTGCCCTACGTGCCTCTTTCGACCCGTGTGACATGGGCCCGGCGCTGTTCCTCCCCGCGGGGGTCGTATGGGACCGAATGAGGAAGGGCGAGGTGAACCCGACCCAGGTGGGATTGGACCGCGAAAGAGGGCCCCATGGTAGATCCTTCATCGTCTCGGGCATCCTCCATGATCTCTCTGCGCTCGCGCTATGGGAGCCGCTGTGCTCCGATAGTTGGGGGCTGGACTCGAAGCCAAGGCTCTCGGACTCCGACCTGCAGGTGCTCGATCTCGCCGCGAGCATGTCATCAAGGAACGACGTGACCGTGAGCGATATTGATCGTCTTCTGCGAGCCTCCTCGGGTCTCTCCCGCATCCGCCGTCGATAGGGAATCTTCCCGAGGGGAAGGGCCTCTGGCGAAACCCGGACTGCGGGTGAGGGGCCCGGGACCGGCTGCCAACCTCGGCGTCCTGCCTCCGTGAGGACGCCCATGACCCCAAAGAGAGCGACCCGAAGTCGCGAGCCGAACTCCCTCCTGGACGCCCTGAAAGGGGCGACGAGCGCCATGGAAGAGATCATCGAGCACTTGCCGTGGGAAACACGGGAGTCTCTCCTCATTCTCGCGGAAGAGCACGGGATCTCTTGTCGCGACGGCGAGGCGGCCCTCGGCCTGCTCGAACTTCACGGGCACGTGAAGCGCCAGACCGGCCAGGAAGGGGTTGAGCGGTGGGAACTCACCACCGGTCAGCTCGGCGGCCCGTCCCCCGTCCACTCTCCCAGCGGGGTCAACGGAGTTCTCCCTCTCTACTCTCGCAGCGACCTGGCCGAGCAGCGATGGCGCCTCATCCCCGACTGGGTCTGCTGTTCGCTCTGCGGTCCTGTGCGGGTGAAGTGAGCCGCTCGCGTCTCCCCTCATCGATCGTGGTTCTGAGGGCGGGCGCCTCCAGCCTCGCGGTGTGTTTGAGGCGTTCGGCGGGTCCGGCCGACTCGGCATCGTGTCGCCGGGTGCGCCCATCGCTGTCAAGCCAAGGGGTCCGCGCCCCCGCATGAGGGCTGCGGGAGCCACCGACCCCGAGGTCTCGTAAGGGTCCGCGTTCGAACGCGGACCGCATTTCGAGCCCTCGGTCCGGGCCTGTCCTCCCGCCGACCCTGCGGGTCAGGAGGTCGGCCAGGTCCTCCCTCACCCCCTTCGGGGTCTCGGGGCCCTCCGCGCTCGCTACGCGCCGATGACCGCGACGCCATGAGCTGAGGGTGGGCACGACCGTGGAGGTGAACTCACGCTGACCGTGAAGGTCGGAAGATCTCCCGATAGGGCGCGCCAGAAGGGACCCGATTGGTCCTCATGGGCCGATGATGTCTCTCGCCCACGCGAGCACCTGGGCCGGGCTCTTTCCATCAGAATCGAGGGTGAGGGCCTTCGGGTGTACCTCCGCGAAGCGAGGGACTTCCCACGGACGCCGTCGGCGCGCCTCGGCTTCGGAGACCAAGAGGTGGAGGATGAGGGCGCGCTCGTCTCCAGCGGGCGCGCCGACGGCCGCGAGAAGGCAATCGACCTCTCCTACTTCCTTGAAGTACCCCTCGACGAGGAGGGAGACCTTGACACGCTCGACCCAAGAGGCCGCCGCCTCATTGAGCATCCGTCGGCAGATCTTCCGACCATCGGGGTCCCACTCGCCCCGACCGGCGCGCTCGAGGTCCGCAGGTCCAATGAAGTCGTCGGCCTGGAGCAGGTGCCAGTTCTCATCGAGCCCATAGATCAGGGCTCGAGCGAGCGCGGACTTGCCGGAGGCTGTTCCCCCGGAAATGACGCACCGGCCTTCACCCGGCCGGCAGCGGGCGAACCATCAACAGGCCATCCGGGCCACCTGTTCCCGCGCCGACGAAACTTCCGACGATCGAGCCGACCGCCATGACGACGACGAAGCGTCCGTTGCGGGCGAGCGTGACGAAGGCACTGTCGCGGCTGTAGCGGGCGAAGCCGACGATCATGGTCGGCAGGCTG
>JAKBKR010000164.1 GCA_021832495.1 bacterium
CGAGGCGGAAAGACAGGTGCTGTCGGGGTTGGAGACCTACCATGTCGGACCCAAAGAGATCACGCAGTTCGAACGAACCTTGGGATTAGATGGGGATGAGCCCAGTCTGATCGCCATCGGCTGTCCTGGCTCTACAGTTGGTGAGTTACGGTACCTCGCGTTCGTGATCCGAGAAAGGATGGTGGGAAAAATCAAACCGGGGATCGAGGTATGGGCGTGCACGAACCGTCAGGTGATCCAGGAGAATCCGGACACGGTGGCATTTCTTACGGCAGCGGGAGTGAAGGTCATACAAGACACTTGCATGGTCGTCGCCCCGATCGGCACGAGCTACCCCGTGATCGCCGTCAACTCAGCCAAGGCGGCATTCTATGCTTCCAAGCGTTCGTTCAGCGGGCAAAAGGTCCTTTACGCCACGACGGAAGAGCTCATCGACCGATGGGCTTAGGGCGATCGCTCTTCTCCGGTTTTCCCCGTCAACAATGCGACATCCCTATACCTGCGGTCGGCCAAGTAAACCGACCGATTGCGCCGTACACTTCGCGCAATGAACGTTGTTGGGGGGCCTCATGCGTTACGCATTGTGTGAAACCCCGGGTCCAGCTTTACCGGTTCTCTTTCGCAAATCGGTCTGGACCGTGTTTGTTGAGGGGCCAATCTCAGATAAATCGACCTTTTCTTGGGTCCTAAAGGGTCCGATAGATTCAAAGACTGAGTAAGCGTGCTGTACACCTGGATGGCGACCCTTCCCGAAGCGTCTCGAGCGAAGAAACAACCGCCTATCAAGGAATGGCGGGCCCCTTCTCGGTCCGCTAAGGTCCGTCCAAAATCCACTGTTCCCAAGTTCCCTCGCAAGACCTTGTCAAAACGCATTCAGCGAGCGCGGAGACGCAGCATGACCCGTACCGACATCTACCGCCCTCGACTGGCCTTCCTTTTACTCCTTTCTGCAGCTACGATCCTGACCATCTTGGGACTGGCTGTTCTCATCTCGGACCCCACGGCGGTCGAAGGGGCACTGCTTCTGCCCATAGGAACGTTCCTTGTGATTGGAGTTCTGCTCTGGTTCCTTCCGCTCATGCGGTCTGCGCCTAGAGGCAATTCTGTCGCAGCCAAGGACCGTCAGGTTTTTCGGGAACAGGAGCCACCGCTGGATAACCCTACTAAGTCTCGTTCCATCCCCAGCCGGACCCAGGAACTTCTGGAAGGGTTTGAATCGAGTGCCCCCCTTCTCTTCTTCGGTGTCGCTGCCATAGTTATCTCGATACTTTTCTGGGGAAGCTACGACCGCATCGGGGACCGATACTACCCCTTGTGGGTTGTGTTCCTGCTTGTGGGGGGAATCGCGACAGTAGGGGGAACACTGGCGGCCTTTGTTCCGGAAGGTGAGGAGAATGGGATCCCGGAAAACACCCCAGATTACGTAGTGCTAGAGCGTAAGAAGTGGGTGGCAACCCAAACCCAACTTCGGAACCTGAAGGCTCTGGTTGCGAGGATACCCTCCGCCGATCTTGTCAAGGCGACCCTCAAACCTGAAGCCGAGATTCGGGGACGGGAACCCAGTCTCAAAGACATTGCGGACTACACCGATCTCACCGGTGCCAAGCTCGAAGCCCTTCGACTGGCGTTGGCCCGGCAGGTCGATGGAAAATCCGCTGCGGAGATGGGGGGTGTCCCGCTTTCGGAGAAACCCGTAGCCCGTTCCTCGATGTCGCCGGGAGCCCGACCGCTAGCGACCCCCCAACCCCCCAGTCCCTCGCCCGAACCATCGCCATTGACGAACGCACCAAACCCGATGGACCGACGGGCAGCACAAACCATTGGAGCGTCCTATGGGATGCAGTTCCTCTCTCCCAAAGAAGGGATTGGGCCCTGGGAGTCGACCGCGTTCCGCACTGCGATGAGCACAGGTGCACTACGAAACCAAGGAGAATCGGGTCGGGAGTACGCCCTCCGGGGTGCATTGGAATCGGCTCGACTTGCAGGGAAAAACCCGGATCCCGCGGTCTTGGTGGTAGCCCTCCTGCGGACGCTCGAGCAGTCCCGTCTCCAGATCGGTGAGAAAAAGTTCCCTGAGTTCCTTCGTTCACTTGAATCCGAATGCAAACGACTCGATGAGCGGCTCAAAGTCCCCCGAAATGCGGGGGAACCCTTGGACGAGTACCTTTCCCGAGTGAATGGTGTCTATTCGACCCTTGAACGCACCGCTGTAGCGGCCCCGGACCAAAAGAACACGATGGCCGGATTCCAGTGGGCGCTCGCCCTGTTCCGGGGTTTCCTAGAAAGTTCAATCGGCACGCAGCGGACCGCCCAGTTGGTGGACTCCCTTGCCGAAGAGGCGGCCTCCGGAATTGTCTTCCGGAGTACAACCGAGGACGTAGGCGAGGAGATGGCAACGTACGCACGACTCGTGCGGAATGCCCTAAGTGCTCTCAGCCCGGGCGCGATCCCTCCGGAAGAGTTGGGACGCATCCTGCGGGAGTTTGACGCCCTGGTCACGGACCTGAAGGGGTCGGATGATGCGAGCTCTGGGAGTTCTATCCCGGCAGCCATTCCACCCAAGGAGAGCGTGGCGAGGGTCAACCAGCTCTTCGAAGCAGTTATCGGACGAGCCACGACCCGTCCATTACCACGAAGGGAGGTTCCAGAGCCCCAGATACCGGTGCAGACCCTTCCGCCCGCGCCCGGTGCCAGCGCTCCGTCCCCTACGAGTTCCGACAAGGGTCCGAGCGCTCCGTCTCCCTCCACGGCCCCCTCGTCAAAACCTGCGATGAGCCAGGTGGACTGGGAAGCATCGGCCTTTCGGGCGGCCTATGCAACGGGGGTGATCCGCCAACAGAATGAGCCTCCGAAGGAATACATCCAAAGGGCCCAATTGGAACATCCTTCTGGCGCCTCGCCTCCTGTTTCCCTTCAGATGGCCAAAGCCGTCTCGGCCAGCCTTATGGAGGCTCATCGCGGGCTGAGCGAGCGGGAAATGTCCGTTCTCTCTAAGACCTTGGAGGAAACGAGCCGGAAGTGGTCGCAGGATGTGAACGTACCATGGAATCCCGGAGAACCCCTAATCGATTACGCGGTTCGAGTAAGGGGGGTCCTGGAGGCACTTGACCGGACAGCCGTCGACTCTTCCCCGCGACGCGGGACGGCGGGTCTCCAGTGGGCGCTCACGCTTTTCAAAGGGTTCCTCGAAGGCTATCTCGGCAAGACAGGCATGGAGTCGGTCATCCGGGACGTAGAATCCACCGCCGCCCTTGCTGAGGGAGGAAAGTCCCGGGATGGATCGGACGAGACCGGAGATGAGCTCGCCACGTATGCCCAACTCGTGCGCAATTCGCTCCGTAGCCTTCCCAGCCAAGGGTACGACATCACTACTGTGAATGAGACCCTTGCCGAGTTCGATACGTTTGTCAACGACATTCGCTCGGGTCCGACGCGGTTCTCCGCGGGGACTTCCCGGACCCCTCAAACCGGTCCGAGGCCCGAGGACATCCACCGGATGTTCATCAAGGTCATGACCCAAGTGCCCGAACGCCCGAAGAAGGACCGGGGGAGCGAGAATCCTCCACCGAAAAAGGACGATACGGGTTAGGCAGCTGAGAAACGGCTCTTGTCTTCGGACCCGGCACTCGCAATGCCTTGGTCTCCGACATTGACCCGGATGAGCCCGGTCGACTCGGGATGGTTCCGGACCTTTTCGATGGCGATGGCGTACTGAAACTTGGTCGCACGCTCTTCTACCTCAAGGTTCAGGAGGACATCGGCAATCGTTCCGAGCGTACCAGTGATGCGATGGTCGTGGATGTCAGGGGTCAACGTCATCAGGGCACGACCTCCGACCCGCTGTGCGCGGTATCGGATCTGACGAACCATCGATATGACATCACTGGTCTCGGCCTGCTCGAGGAAGAAGTCCAACGAATCCACCACGAGCCGGAACGGCTTGTCGAGGGTGGCGAGATCGTTGATCATCCGGGTGACGAAATTGACGCGCTTACCCTGTATCCCCTTCATCGTGAACTGGGAGATGTCCTCCGGGGAGATCCCCATTTCTCGAAACCGGCTTACCTCGAGGTTCCGGGAAAGGACTTGGTCGTAGTACTCTTCGAGGATGTTGACCAAGTTCAGATTCTCCCTCCACCCGAAATTGCGGAGTGCGCTGAGGATGTCCTCGGTCCGCTCCATTGTGGTATAGTAATAGACCGGCATCCGTTCCGGAGCGAAACTGGCAAACTGTTTGGCCAGGAGCTCGATCCCGCTCCCTGGCGCCCCGGTGACGATACCTGCCCAACCTTTCGGTAGGACACCACCAAGCTCATCGTCGACCTCCGGGATTCCGAAGATCGCTTCCTTGGAAGCCTTCTCCGTCATGGCTGCCCACCTCCTTCAAGGGTCACATTCGCGTCTGAGATGAGCGAAAGGACATTCGACAGTTCTGGGGCCGTCTCTTCGATCACGGTGAACAGGATCGTCGTGGCTCCGATGGATTTCAACTTGTTGACCAAGATGTGGAGGAACTCTTGGAGGATCGGAACGTTGTTGTGGATCGCGAGGGAACTAATGGAGTCCAGAACCACGATCTTGCGCTCGCTGGTGCTCCGACGAAGGAGGTACTCTACCCGAAGCATGATGGTCTCGAGCATCGTTGGACTTTCGACATAGGTGGTGTTCGGGGCCCGCTGGGCCTTGTCCACCATCATGTAGCTCGTGACGTCGATGAAAGAGACGTTCTTGGTCGGGATGTCGACCGAGCCCAAAATGTCGATCAAGAGCGATGCCGGATTAGTTACCGAGAGGTAGACCACGTAGCCCTTGACCTCCATCGCGTATTCTCGGAGCACCGCCGAAAGGGCCGCAAAATAACTGTCCGTGTACGTCGCCCCTTTGAGGCGAACTAGGACGGCAGAGCTATGGGGCATGCCCCGCAGACCTTCGGCGAGCTGTGATGCGGAGGATGATTCAGCCATTCCCGGTGCTGGTCCGCCCACCCCCTTTGAGGAACGGTGCCAAGAAGATGCCGAGCGGGGTGATCTCGATCACGTACTGCGCCCGGCTATGCGTCGCACCCCGAACTTTGATAATCTGGAGGGTTCGAAGAAGATCCCCCTGGCGCTGGATGTTGCCGAGCAATATGACCCCATCGGCAATGTTCTCCTCCACGCCGTAAAGAGAGTAACGGTCCGCCTGAGGGCCGATCTCGCTGACAAGCAACGTCGTGCAGTCGATATCGGAGAGCGACTTACCCAACTTCAGGATGAAATCTCGGATCTTCTCCTCGTGGCGTATCCGGAAACAGACCGAAGTGACCGAGTCCAGGACCAGTCGCTGAATCTTCAACGTGTTCGCCAGATCTACAATCGCTGTAATCAAGAGGTCAATATCCTCGGGGGTGAGTTCTTGTTTGGAGAGGCCT
>JAKBKR010000165.1 GCA_021832495.1 bacterium
CACGAGACGCTGCCCGCCCTCGAGGACGATCCCTTCCTCCGGCCGATCGCCCGGCCGAGGATGCGCAACCAGACGCTGCTCACGAACTTCGACAACCCGGCCCGGTCGCTGCCCTGACCGCCCCTTCAGGGGGAGCTACCGAGTAACGGAATCTGTTCGCCAGTTCACGGTAGGATCGGATTGTGTGGCTCCAGCCCGCACGAAACAGGTTCTTCCGGGTTTGGGGTGGGTAGCCTGATGGCGTAGGAGCGGTTCCGGCGCGCCGGTGGATGGTGGGCAGGACGCGGATCTCTGGAGCCGTTTGCTCGGGCTGGAGCCTCCTTGGTCGGTCGAACGGATCGAACTCCATGTGCGAGAGGAGAAGGTCGATGTCTATCTGGTGCATGTCGACGGAGCCCTCTGGCCGTGTCCGGAGTGCGGGAAGAAGCTCCCTGCCTACGACCACAAGGACGAGAGGGTCTGGCGGCACCTCGACACCATGGCGTTCCAGACCTGGGTCCACGCCCGGCCTCCTCGAGTGGAATGCCCGGACCACGGCGTCCGTCAGGCCGGAGTCCCCTGGGCCGAGTCGAACAGCCGCTTCACGAAGTTCTTCGAGCGTTTCGCCATCGATGTGGCCCAGGAGACCGACACCAAAGGCGCGGGGAAGATCCTCAAGCTCAGTTGGGACGAGGTCTGGGGCGTCCAGGAGCGCGCGGTGGCTCGTGGCCTACGGCCCAAGCCGGCGGTGGCGCTTCGGTTCATGGGCGTCGACGAGAAGGCCGTCGGCCACGGCCATCAGTACGCCACGATCGTCTACAACCTCGAGAAGGGGACGGTGGAGTGGGTCGGACAGGACCGAAAGAAGGAGACCCTCGACGGGTTCTTCCGGAGCCTCAGCGCCGAGCAGAAAGCCGCGATCGAGGCCGTAGGCCTCGACAGGTGGGGGCCGTTCATCGCCTCGATCCAAGAGCATGTTCCCGGGGCGGAGGGGAAGCTGGTCTTCGATCCGTTCCACATCGTCGGCCACATGAACGAGGCGGTGAACGACGTCCGGAAGAGAGAGCACCGCCAGCTCTCGGAGGAGGGAAGGAGCCCGCTCGGCGGCACTCGATTCTGGTGGCTGTACGGGCGGGAGAACCTACCGGAGAAGCACCGGGAGGGGTTCGCCGCCCTCCAGACGGCGCACCTGAAGACCGGGCGAGCCTACGCGATCAAGGAGGCGCTCCGCGACTTCTGGGCACAGGACTCGGAGAGGACGGGAACGGCGTACTGGCAGTGGTGGCACTTCTGGGCGACGCCCAGCCGCCGGACGCCGGTGATCCGTGGGGCGCGGATGATGAAGGACCACCTGACGGGGGTGCTGAGCTACTTCGAGCACCGCATCACGAACGCGGTCGCGGAGGGGCTGAACTCGAAGATCGCGACGATCCAGAAGATGGCCTACGGGTTCCGGAACAAGGACCACTTCCGGACGGCGGTCCTGTTCCGGTGTGGGGGCCTTCAGCTACACCCGGTGACCCACCCGATTCCCGGATAAGGCTCAAATCTACGTAGGTGGGTCCGCAAGTCAAGGGGCCGGGGGGGGCCGACGCTGCCGACGGTAGTAAACAACAAACCCGACTGCCATGAGACCGCCGAAGATTACCAAACCTCCGACAAGTCCAGCCACCCAAGGCACTAGGAAAGGTTGGGTTGCCGTAGCCGGCAACGCTGGGATCAACCGGATGTAGACCGTGGTCAGGTTCCGAGGCAGGATTGACAGGGCAAGGGAGACCCCGAAGAAGCCGGGGGCTCGGGCAGCGACCACATAGATCCCGGGGGTCAGTGAGTCCACACCAAAGTTGCCGGTGGACGTCACGTTTATCGATTGGTTATCCAGCGTGATTGTCGCCGTTGAGGGTTGGACGGAACCCTGCAATGACCCGAACGGGGAAAGGAAATGGATCGGTAGGATACGTGAAATGCCGGAGAGGTCCACAGTGCCTGACGCCGGGGAGGGCGTCCAGTTCTGGGAACCCGTGACGACAAATGTGTAACTCCCGTTAAATTCGGGGATGGAAATGGAGGCCGGGCTGACCGCGGAGTATACTTGTCCGTCGATGGAGACCGACCAGTTGGCGCCGATCGGCAGCCCCTGCTCCTGAAAGGTCAGGGTATTCTGTGGGTAGTTCGGTATCACTTCAAGGAGACCGTTAGCGTTTCCGTAGATGCCATCTCCCCCAAAGTCCGGAATGAAAAGGGACCGGCTCAGCGAGTCGTAGGCGATACCATAGGGCATGGGGGGAACATTGAAGGACCCGACGACGAGGTTGGTCTGGGTGCTGAGGATCGAGACGTTGTCCGAGAATATATTGGGCACGTAGAGGTAGCCATTGACAGAATCAAGAGCGATACCGATAGGCCCGAGGCCCACGGGAACTTGGGTAATCACTCGGTTTGTCACTGTATTGATCACCGTAACGATCCCTTCCTGATTACGGGTCGCGTTGGGCTCTGGGGAAAGAGTTCCGGTTCCGGCAACATACAGGTAGCGGTTGGCGGGGTCGAAGAGGCACGGGCCCGTAGGAACTTGGCGAATATTGGTGATAAGACTGAGATTGCTCGCACTCATCAGGGAAATACTCCTGCCGGCGCCATAGCCGGCACTGGCATAAAGCACCCCATTGTCAGGATCGAATGCGGCCCCATAAATGATGCCGGGGAGCCAGTTCATCGACACATTTCGGAAGTCTGACCCTTGGATCAGAAAGAGAGGAGAGCTAACACTCGTGCTTGAATTCGACGGGGGATACGAATCGAACAGAACATTCCCAGTGACCGGGTCGGATGCCTGAGCAATGTTGAAGAGTGCCGTCAAGGCTCCCAAGTTGGTCGGGAAGTAAAGTCGATTCGTTATCGGGTTGATTACAGTGACATACCCGGGTGGGCCCAGGTTTCCGGAGAGCATATCTCCGTTGGCCAGATCCACCACCAGGCTGCTCCCCCCGGAAGTGTTTATCGTAAGCTGGGTGATTTCCCTCCCAGTGGTTGGATTTACGATGGTTATTGCAGGACCTTGGTCGGATACGTACAGTTCCCCATTCATAGGGTCATAGGTGAGCCCAACGGGATCGTAGGCACCGGTCAGGCTCTCGGGTAGAACCTTGATGGTCTGGCCAGGAAACCCGGACGTCGTGCTGAATTCGTTCGAACCGGCCCGTGGTGAGTTTACTAAAGCGTCGGTTGAGTGGAGACGGTCGTACGATCGAGCTAAGCGCCGAGTCGGAGACGAAGTCGCTCCCCACCCACCGTGGCCGAGCATTAGCGTCGACGTAATCAGGGCAACTGCAACCATCCAAATGATGGATGAAGAGCCCAAGGTGATCCGGGATCGGGGTCGACCGAACCTGCGGCGGTTGGTTGACCCGCTCGCGCGGCTCTGTGTTGGGAGATCAGAGGTCCTCCTACACTTTCCTTCTTCATCATCCCTGGGTTGACTAACGCGGCAAGAATTTGGACGAAGCATTGCGAGCATGGACCCTGGGACGAATCAATAAACGGTGAAATACAGACTCCCGCCTGACGCCTCCGAAAGGGCGCCGGGCCAGATTTTCAGGTCCCCGATTAATGCATAGGGTGCGAAGAAGCATCCCTCCAACGTCGGGGATGACGAATCGACTCTAAGGTTTTCAAATTCAACATACTGCCCAGGGCCAAATGTGGGATTTGAACTGTTGGGGTTAAAGTGAGGCTCGACGATCCATTCGGCTGATTGGGTGTTCGGAGTGAACTGATACTTTACGCTCCAAGCAACATCGGTAGTCAGGTCCTTGACAGTAGCATACGATACTCCATTGCTTGTCGACAGGGTTACCAGCATGGCGTCGGTTGGATTGATGGTCATGGCCGCGTCGACGACAAGCTTCCTTTGTCCGGAGCTAATCGATCGCGCCTCCCAGAACGCCCGGATTGTCCCGTTGTCGGACTCGATGCCGGCCTGCCACAACGCGCCCCCGAATCCACCAATCCCCACCCATACCCCGATACCGCTGAAGGCCGCACTGCCAATATAGGGGACGTGGAACGTGACTGAAGCCATTGAAAAACTTACGGTCGAAACTATCGGGGAGTTCACATAGCCGGCCCAAGTCTTGCTGCCCTCTACAATGAGAGAGATGGCTCCGGAACTTGTGATGTAAATCGGAGTCGTGCTACTAAGATAGTGCGAAACGTTTCCGGCATTTGAGTCCCACTGTTCGACCGAATATGGAGAGTTAGCGACAAGTTTGTAGGTAGTATTGGTCGAGAGAGATACGACCGCCCCGTTCGGTAAGTTCGAGAGTGGGCAAACGAGGGAAGAGATACAGATGGTCACATTCGCATAGGAGCTCCCAGTGGCATAGGGAACAAAGGTGTGGATCGTAACCTGGACCGGTGTCGTCTGCTGATCCGTCTTGAGGGAAAGGTTGACGATCCCCGAATATTGCGACTTGGGGTCTGGCATCGTAAGGGAGAGCGAGGTGTTGATTAGGAACGGATTCGACGCGTAAGCGTCCCCAGATGTCTCCCACCCAGTAAACCTGGTGCTCTGCGGGTTGGGGTCGACTCCAACCATGGAGTATTGGCAGATTGGTGCGTCGCACAGTCGAATATGGTTGACTTCGCTATTCTTACAGACCATCGAGCCATTGAGGAAAATCTCCCCCCCGGCGCATCCCAGACTTACGTAAACCCCCGGCACAGCGAGAGCGAGGTTGACGACCCCCGAATAGTGGGAATCGACATTGGCGACGGTTAGATTGAGTGTGGTGTTCAGAGCAGAAGGGTTTGCCACGCTGGCAGTCCCACTAACTTGGCAACGGGTGAAACTGGTCTGGGAAGTTAGCTGCACACCCTCCAGAGAATATTGGCAGAAGGTGATGTCACACAGATCAAGGCTCACGGATGTGTCATTGCACATTACCGAGCGATTGAGGAGAATCTGGCCTCCTGCGCAGTCCAAGCTCACATAGTCACCGGGCGATATCAGCGGGCTGTTGGTCAACGCCATTTGTTGAGTCCCGGACCCCCCCCGACTATGGCCGTCGATCCCGCCGCGCCAACCATCACTAAGCTGAACAAGATTCCCCAAGCCGCTCCCGAGCAGCGTGCACCGGAGAGACGTGCCATGCTCACCCAATCCTGTCGAATCTACTTAGGCTTAGCGCCCCATCCCAATACCTGATTTACTGACGATCCACTGGAGCACCTCGGCGATAGATAGGCGCCGAACGGCGGTGCCGTGACCGCCCTCGCCGAGCTCGACGCCCAAATCCCGGACCGCTTCCGCCTTTCCGATCCTCTCTGTGAGCGCGTCCAACGCATTCTTCCCTCTCCACCTGAACAGCGAAGTGAGTTTCGCACCTACGCGATCGCGGGCAGTTCCCGGGGGAACTGCCC
>JAKBKR010000166.1 GCA_021832495.1 bacterium
CTCGGAGTCGATTATCAGGATGCGCGGGAACGCGGACTCGAAAAGCCGCTTGAACGTGGTCGTCTTGCCACTTCCGGGCGACCCTACCAAGAGATAGGCTTCCCCCTTGCGGTCTTCGAGCTTTGATGGGCCGAAGTCGATCACCATATGAACACTGCCACGACCACCGAGATTACTAAACATCCTGCTATAACGTCCACGACCCCGTATGTCGCGGATTTGTCGGCGCCGCTCGCTCCTAGTATAATTCGGAAGAATCCATCGGCCACCCAAGAAAACAGGATAATCCAGAGGAGGAGATGCCAGTCGGGAATTATTTCTATCATGGGTTCTCGTTGCTTAGGCCGTTGCCTCTCCTAGGATGTCCGGGATCCGCTCCTCGTCCTCTTCCTTCTCGGGCGTCTTCCACTTGCGCCACGCCATGAACTTCCCGGCTTCGATGAGCATGATGGCGCCGACCACAAAGATGATTCCTAGCGACTCGATGGGAAGGTATTTCGCCATCTCGTCGGCTAACGACTCAAAGTAGGTCGCCTCCTTTTCGGTGAGTGTGAATCCCCAGTTGTCCTCTCGGGTCTTCGCGTTCGGCTTCCGGCCCGTGTCCGGATTGACCCCCCAGCCGAAGCCGGTAATCTGCGCCGCCTTGTCGTGGGCAAGGTCGAAGAGACCGAATAGTCCTTTGCTGATGGACCGGGCCACTTCGGGACTCGATGGCAACTTCTCTGAGGGAGGGGGCGTCAGCGTGAGATCGTCCTCGAGTTCCCGCCTGCCGGGCGCGGCCATCGGCTCGTCATCATCGAACGGGTCGCTCATGCCAGAGCCTCCTCCGGGCTCAAGGCCACATCCGCCGAGGTCGCCGGGGAGTCCTCCAGGCTCAACTGGGTCGGCCTCTTCTCCGCCTGCGGCTTGGGAACTCGGTGCAAGGGTCGAAGAAGTCTCGCCAGCCTCGGGCTCGTCTTCCACACCGCCTCCCATCTCGTTTTGTGAAATCCCTTCAGGACCGGCATCGTGATCCAGGTCACGTAGGAATACGCCGCCGCTAGGATGAGATTCGCCAGCATGTCCAGCTCCAACGCGAGGAGGATCGCGTTGAGGGTCGCTTCGATGCTCATCGGTTCCCGGTTCAGGCGGGGTTCTTGGGGGTTCGGAAGCGGAATCCGAAACGGCTCTTGGCGTGGGACCGGAATCCCCACTTGGGGCTTCGGTGCTCGCCCGGAGGCGGTGCTTCCTCTTTCTTTTTCTCGCCTTCTGGTTCCGGGTCGAGTTCGAGTTTCTTCGGCTTGGGCGTGTCCTTTTTGTCGGACTTGGACTCGGAGGGAGTGGGAGACTTGGAAGGCGGGGTCTTGTCGAAATCAGGTTTGTTCGTCTTGATTTTCTCTTCGGCACCTTCCTTCACCCTCGGCATCACTCCTCCTTCATCTTGGACTTCGATTCGTTGGGAACGTACACTCGAGTGCGGCAGTTGTCGCACATCGCGAAGATCGACTTGTCGCCTTCCCGAGTTCCGCACTCTTGCAGGCACCAGGGACACCGGAGCGTATATTTCCCAGGTTTCGAGACCATGCAAGCGGTATATACGTATTATTTATAAGGTGAACGATGCGAGACCTAGGGCCGATGACACGCGCTGAGTTGACGCCTCCGCCCTCTGTGCCCGCGGGTTGGCTGAAGTGCCCATGCGGTGGCACGATGACGATGATGCCATGGTCGAACTCGGAGGGGCCGATGCGGTGCGCAAACATGGCCGCTTGTGGGAAGTGCGGACGCGGCCGATGGCACTTCTTCGAGCGAAAACGGAAGACGTGGCATCCGGTTACGAAGCGGAATTGGCTGTTCGGCCCGGACGGTCCTGGCGGATTACAGGACCAGCCGAAGGTTCTCGAGCGACCGCTGGATGGAACCACGGTGACGAGTTATTCCGGCTCGGGGCCATGATCTCTGTCGTCGTTCCCTGCCGCCCGTCCACCATTGAGGAGACCCGCCGGACGTTCCCGGTGCCGGAGGGAGCCGACGAGATCATCTTCCAGCCCGGACCCGACGGAGCTTGGCAGGGCAGGAACCGGGGGGCGGTGCAAGCCCGCGGCAACATCCTGGTGTTCCTCGATGACGATGTGGAAGTCATCGGAAATCTACAGAGCCTTGACTCCAAGACGACTGATTATTGGGTTGCGAAGTTTCTCGATGTCTCGGGAGATCCTTGGAGCTCCATCGTCTACGGATTCCTCAATGTTGGCGTAGACCTGAGTTATCCGCAGGCGGCTTGCGGAGGGTTTCAGGCTGTGCGCCGGGGCGCTTTCGAGGCCATACGTGGCTATCGGGACGTGCCCCAGGAGGATGTGGATCTGTTCGAGCGGTTGGCCGCTCGAGGTTTCAAGCGAGGGTTGTTTGACGGGGCGGTCCTTGTGCATCGGGCCATGAGACCTTACCGGGCGAAAGAGTGGCAACTTCGTGGACCGTGAGACTGACGAGCGTTCGGCCATGCAGTTCCAAGCAGTCCTCGCACTCTGTGTAGAGCGTTCCCTCTGCGTGGGAAAAGTTAAAGTCGATGCTCTCCGCTTCATTCGGGCAGTCGTGGCAGACCTGACAACCGCACTTGTTGCCGATGGTCGCCCGCGTCACGAGTACCCCGATTGATACCCGCCGTATCCGGGCTCGGGAGTCTTAGGCGGTTCTGGCTTCTTGGATTCCTGTTCTGCGATCTTCGCGGCGCCCTCTAGAAGCATACGGGTCGGAGATCCTCCGTCTATCTCCCTCATCGCTTGTAGGAGGTTCATCTCCCTCAGGGTCAGATGTACCTCGTGCCTCACGACATCCTTCGACTTCTGATACAGAGCGACGTACGCATTCGTCCACTTCTTCAACCGAATACCCTTGACCCCATCTAACCGCCAGTTCCAATAGTCACGGTTTATCCCGATCTGGACTAGGTAGGCGGTCACGTCCGGGTCGACCGGGTACAACATGGTCCTAAGCCACGTTCTGAAATCCTTGAACTCCTCCAACTCCAGGGGCTTCCGGCTGGCCTCCATGTAGATGAGGAGCGTGTGGGTCCTGGGGTGGAAGCGGAACCGTACCACTCTGCCGTTGAAATCCTCCAGGGCTTGTATGTATGTAGAATAAGGCTTCCAGCCACGGACCCGGCCGACGGGACCACCCTGTGGGGTCTCGTGCCAATTTGGGGCTTTCAAAACGATGCCATGTAACCCTAGGCGTCCGCTTGGATCGTGGGTGATGTCCGGGGACCCCAGCTTGAGCTTGTACGCGCCCTGGTAGGGACGTTCCAGCACGCCGAGAGATACCATTTCGGACAGGTGCCTCAGGACCGTCCGCCTAGGGAGGCTTACGCCCCCGATTATCTCGTCCGCAGAGCGTGGATAATCCCCGTTCTGGAGGAGCCAACGCACTACTTCTTGTGCCACGCGTTTTTGGCACACTTTGGCACTCGGAGTGCCACTCCCCGGCGTGAAAAGTCGCCTCTGTTTCCCAGATTTCAGGTTCGACATATCCGTTCTCCGGTCGCGGGACAACACGCGAGACTTTATTAATAATACGGGCGTACGTCGTTCGGGTCGAGAGTACCGGTGGCCGTTCTCCAAAACTCCGCCGGGAAGCGACCTCGCGGCCCGGCCCGATACCCATGTCGGAACCTCACGCCAGACCTGGGGGCAGGGCCGCGTTCCGGTTGCCCATATATATTAATTTAGAAGGCGGATGCGTTATGGCATTTTCGCGAAAGCCCAGACATGGACGTTCCGCGCTGTGTCCGAGTCCCACTTGCGGCCTGCGTCCTTTACGAGCTCCAATTCTCGCAGCTCATAGATCCTCGGAGTGACCCTGTTGACAGGCCACGAGAGACCCGCGGCGATCTCCCGGTTGCAGGCTGGACCGTTATCTTTGAGCCATTCCAAGACTTCCCGTTGCCGGTCGGCCCGGTCTCCCAACGCGTGAAAGGATTCCACCTGAGTATCTTGGGGGCCGTGCTTCTTGGCTGTCTTGGAGGCGAGGAACACGAGCGAGCGCACATGATGGCAGTCGCCCCGGTGCAGGAAGCCGGGACAGTTGCAGCGTAGAGAGCGGTCCTCAGTTACCTGGACCGTGTAAATTGCCCCTGTTACCGTTCGACTCGGGACGACTATCTCGAGCCCGTAGAGGGTGGTTCTGGCGTGGAGTTGGGAGAGGTCCGCGCCGATGGGAAGGACGTTCACGACTTGAATCCGTGGCCTTCGAGAACGTTTTCAAGCTTCGCTGTCACTCTTATTCCCATGTTTCTTCCTCCGAACAATTCGCGCATAACTTGTCGCCTAGGTTAGCCTCCTTCTCGGGACAGTCGATGCAGAGGCGACAACTGCACGGCTCCTTTGCTTCATCCACTAGAGCGAAGCCAAGGTACATAGCAAGAACCGGAACTAGGGCGGGATCGATCTTCTCTCTCTTGACAATGTCGGCGAACTTCTTTTGGTACTTTGCCAATAGCTCACGATCTATCATTTTGGACCTCTTTTTAGAACCCCCCTTGCGATTCGCCAATACGGGGACTTGCACCTGGCACAGCTCCGCGGAGTCCTCCGGCCCTTTTGGGGCCAAGATTCCCCGCAGCGCAGGCAGGTTAGCACGGGATGATCTACCATGTTCTAAAGGGACCCCTTACGGTCTGCGAGGGGTGCAACGCCACATCCGGGGTTGCCTGAAATCATGTCGCACCCTTTTCTACGCTTGGGTTTTTAGTCCGCAGAGCATTCTTGCACGTTCCCGCGGGTAAGCCCACTTGCTGAGCCACCTGCTTCCAGGTGAGCCCTTCGGCCCGGCATTCTTTGATTCTTCGAATGTGCAGAGAGGTTACACGCCTCGGCCTGCCGGGAGGCTTCCCGCTTTTGGTCTGCCGCCTGCCTTCCCGGATCTCTCGCATGGCAACGCGGACCCGCTCAGACTTCCGGCGGCTCTCGAACGCGGCGATGACTGGCAGGATGGCTCGCAGGAGGTCCCGCCCGATGTTCGGCTGACCGTCCTCTGTAGTGTCGATCATTGGCTCCTTGAAGGAATGGAAATGCACCCCCTTGGCCTCCAACTCTTCGATAGCCAGGACTGCCAGGGTGAATCTCTCCTCTCGGCTCCAACGGTCCAGGGACCATACGAGCAGGTGTTTCCAGGGGCGATTGGGGTCTCCGGCCTCCCGGTTCAGCCGGTCGTACTCCTCGCGTAGGACCTTGCCAGTTGCGGATTCCTTCTCGGCGTACACTCGCAGGTCGGTCCAACCTCGGCTCGCGGCGTACTCCCGCAGGTCCCGTTCCTGGCCCTCGAGAGACTGCTCGGCGGAGGAAACGCGGGCGTAGATGGCGACTGTCTCCGTGCTCAAGGAA
>JAKBKR010000167.1 GCA_021832495.1 bacterium
TCCAGGTGTAGCAGGCCGTACGCTGGGGAAGCCCTAGCCGGTCCTTCAACTCAGGCCAGGTCACACCCTGCGGGTGAGACTGGAGGTACTCCGCGATGGAATCGCGGAACTGTTCGTACTTCATCGCCTTAAGAACAGGAAATCAGGGCTCTATTTACGTTTCGTGTGATAATCAAGAGTAGCCGTCGACGTAGTCACCCATTTTGAGGGTCTATCTTTCATGGGTGGTAGGGGCGACCGACTCTCCTGCTTCCCGAAACCGGTGATTTGAGCAGTGAGGGGGTGGTCTTCGCCACCGCCTCGGTCAACTTTGGAGAATGAGTTTGCCGCACGTTCGACAACGGTAACCGTCGAACCAAACCACCCCGCCGGGGGTGTAATCGCCTACCGATTCGCCTTCCTGAACGGGCGCAGATCGGGACGTGTGCCACTTGGCTCCTCCTGTCCGGGACTCTGCCCCGACTGAGCCCCTTTCCATGGGGACATGGCAGTAGGGGCAAACATCTGTGCCTGACCCGGTCGGTGATGGAAGGTGGGAATTCATCACTCCCGGGAGCTCTGCGAGGGCCCCAAACTTGTTTCTCTCGATCTGGTTCAAGGTCTTGATCTCAACCGTCTGGACCTTGACCCCCCATTTCGAGGCACCGTCGTTTACCGCGTCTCGCACCTTCGCCTCAAGGAGCTCTCCCTCGTCGGACAGGATCTCGGACAGATTCATGTCGTGGACGATCCGGCGCAGTTCCGACTGAAGCAACGCATTGGTCGCAAGTTGCGCATGTTGGACCTTGAAAGTGGCTTCCTTGACATTCACGATGTTATGGTAGAATACTCCCTTGATCTGCAACCGGGCATGGTCCTTGGTCTTGGCGTCGTCCTCGGAGAAATCCTGCGTCTTGGTGCGCAGGTCCACGCGTCTCACGAATGCGATAGGGCTCACGAGGTTGAATCCGGGTTGGAGAAGACCGCGATAGGTGCCGAAGACCGACACGACCCCTGCTTCGTAGGGTTGGATCGAACAGGTCATGTGGCTGAGGAGCCCGATCATCACGAAGACTCCCACGAACAAGATGGCCAAAGCGTAGGCACCTCCCTGAGGACCAGCGAAGGCGAAGGCCACTATCGCACTCACGGCTACGAAAACGAGCAGAAGGGCCATCAAGAGCTTCGGCGCCGCGCTTCGATACTGGTCAGATGTCGACGTTACGGTTGTGGGAGGAGATGCTGGCAGAGGGGCGCTCATCATGGCCGACAAAACACAGTTCAACTATAATGTCATTCTTGGGACATTTGACTGTTGGGTATCCCAGACCTGCGCCGGACACATACGAGTAGGGCTGATTTCTGGTCGTTGTGAGTTAGGGTTGTTACTGGCCTGGGGGGTAGGGGGGCTGTGGGGAATCCTCCGGCTCCTCTGGGTAGTCTTGAACCCTGGTTGATGATGGGGGGACAGTCCGCGCCTTCTTCCGACGCGACAGAACAATTACCACGGCGGCCACTACTGCGGCGAAAGCCGTTCCCAAGAGGACATAGCCCTCATACCCGGGGAGGCCAAAGAAAATTGAGGGAGTGGTGCTGTTGGTAGGTGGGGGCTGGGAGATTGTGATGTTTGCCTCACCTTCCTTGATCACCCCATTGAGAGTGGCGTTCACGAGAAGGGTCACGGTCCCTGCCGTACTTCCTGCCGAGAGCTTCACAGTGGACCCCTTAGTTGAATTGAGTGCGGCCAGGTCATTAAGAAGGGACCACGAATAGGCAACCCCTGAGGGGCAGGAACCTCCGCTGCAGGTTGGGGAGACCGTGAAATTCACCGTAGTTCCGACCTGTAGCGTATCCACGGATGGACGGATAGTTACCCCCGTCAGCGACCCAGTCGTGAGAGCGGGGATAGTGACCGTCGCGTTGGCCCACTTAGTCACTCCATTCCAGTTCGCAACTACCGTCACCGTGATCATGCCGGGCCGTGATCCTGCTGTGAACACTGTCGAGGACCCGGTCGTGGGAGAAACATTTCCAAGCGAGTTGTTCACTGACCAGGTATAGCCCACCCCGGAGGGACATGGGCTGGGGGTGCAAGAGGCCGACGCGGCGAAGGCATAACTTCTGGTTATGTTCACGGTAGCGGAGGTCGGCGTAAGGGTCACCGGGCCCAGGACCGGGATCGTATTGCCTGTAATAGTGATACTCGCCGTGGCTTGTCTCGTGAAATTTCCTTGGATGGCGGTGACGGTAAGCATGGATGGTCCCGGACTAGGTCCGGCTGTAAAGTTGGTGTAAGGGCCGGTGGAGGGAGCCACGCTGCCCAAGCTGTTGTTCACTGTCCATGCATAGGTAATTCCCGAGGGACAGGGACCCCCAGTGCATGTGATCGTAGCGTTGAACGCCACACTTTGGTTCACATTGACGGTAGGCGATTTGGGGTTGAGGGACGTGCCAGAAAGTGCTGGTGTCACGGTAAGCGTGGCGGTGGCGTTAGCAGAATGAGCGGCGGAGTCGTTCGCATAGGTCCGGACTGTGTACGTGCCGGTTGCTGTGGGCTTGCAAGCAAGGTTTGCAGTATCCGTAGAAGTGCATCCCGGCGGGAGCCCAAAGTACGAGTAGACCAGCGTCCCGTTGCCGCCGGAGGCTGTAACATTGAGGCGGGTCAACCCGCCCAACGGGATGGTCGACGGGACCGCGCTGAATGATGTGATGACCGGAGGAGACGGTGTGCCCATTCCTATCACCGAAACATTGTTGGTCGCCGAATTCGCCACATAGATGTCCTTGTTCCCTGGATCGTAGGCAATCCCATCGGGAGCAGATCCTACCCTTATCGACCCGATCACCTTGTTCGTCGAACCGTTGATCACTGTTACGTTCTGTCCGAAGCCATTTGCAACGTATATGTCCCCATTTGCAGAGTCATAAGCAACGGACATCGGCGCACTTCCTGTTGGAATCCATCCCACGACGGAATTGCTCTTCCCGTCGATCACCGTGACGTTGTAAACGCAGGCGATGGTACACCCGTTGTCATCGTTCGCCACATAGAGGTATCCATTTGCGGTGTCCAACGCAATAGCCGCCGGGGAATAACCCGCGGAGATTGTTCCCACGACTTTGTTCGTGGTCGTGTTAATGGCACTGAGGTTGTTTGAATAGCTATTGGCCACATAGACTTCCCCATTCAATGGATCCACCAGATTGCCGAGCGGGGTGCTTCCTACCGGTATCGAGGTAACGTTCTTACCGGTGGTGGGGTCCACCACGGTCAGATTTGTTGGTGGAGTTGAGATGTAAAGATATCCATTCAAACTGTCCCAGGAGATCGAGCCGGGGTAATGGAAGGGTATGGCACCAACCGTCGTGTCTGTAGCCCCGTTGATGATCGTAAGGTTACTCAGACCGTTGTTGGTATCGCTCACGCTCACATAGAGTCTGTTGCTTGCTTCATCGAGCCCAATGTCATACGGCGACTGCCCGACCGAGATCGACCTTGCTACATTGTTGGTCGACCCATCAATCACGGTCACATTGTCTCCTCCGTCATTGGCAACATAGACCTGACCGTTCAGTCCGTCAACAGTAAGTCCATTGGGACGCACCCCCACCGGGATGGACGCTATCACCGTACCGATTCCCGTGCTTGCTCGAATCCCGTTCATGGCCCCGGCCGCTGAGATCACGCGATTCATTGGTTCGGTCGTGCTCGTGACATTTGAAGATATTGACATGGGCACTCCCAGAGATGCTCCAACCAATATGAACAAGAAAAACAGCACGTAGGGAACGCCCGACCTTGGCGCGTCCAAGCGAGAACTCATTCCCTCCATGCTCGTAGGCTTCTAAGTAGCTTGCAAATTGAATCTTTCGGTACTACGCTTCAAGTTAGGGGGCCCTCAAGTTGACTACCCCTTCGGCTGAATCCCCAACTTTTTGCCCCAGCGGGCCTGTTAGGTTGAAAGGGTGGGTTTGTACAAAGACGTACCAATCGAAGGCGAGCGTGACGGTCGTCGAGCCCGTGGTGGAGGCGAGAGCTCCCGCCCAAAGGAGCGCAAAGTTGCGGCGATGGAACAAGGTGGCGAAAGACACCCTCTGCTTTTCGTGTTCGGACATGGGTCAGGGAGAGAGGATGGAATACGTCTAAGTGAGATAACGTTGCAACCCTACGGAACTCTTTCTTGATGACGTGCCGAGTCCATTTTGCGCAGTCCTGTGTTTGTCGTGACGCATCAAAGCCTCTGTTTTCCGAAGAGGGGATATTTGAAGAACCGATCAACGGTGAGAAGCGCCCCCTCCTTTGCTTTCCCAGGGGGTGTTGGAAGAGCGGGTTTCGAAAACTGTCCTAAGGGACGTCCAATTCCTTGCGGGGGTTATCGTTGTGTCCCCGACTTTCGAGAAGTTCCAGTCCTCAATCTGTGCGATGGGTGGCTCCACATTCATCTGCCAAAGGAGCGCATTGATCTCTCCCCGGTGCTGCAGTTCCTCCTCGACCAGGTGCCAGAGAACGTCTCCGATGGGGAACCGGGCTTCCTTCGGTCCGTCATCTTCGGGCATTTGGCACACCATGTCCTCCTTCAAGTCGGCTTCGCTAAGGCGGCCGACGTATTCCAATGCCAGCCGGTCGGCAAGCTCCGTCTCTCTTCGAAGATCCTCCGGAGAAAGTTCCCGAGCTGGGAGTTGCGTCGCGTCCTGGGCCCGATCTTGAGGAACGTATTCCACTCACCAGTGGATCCCATCCAAGACGTGGACGAAGATCTCTTGGAGTGAGGCGAAAGAGGCTCCCCGGTCTTTCAGGCGTTCTTCAGGGGGTAGTCCCAAGAGGGTATCGAGGTACTTCTTTCGCACGCGAAAGTTGAACTGGAAGAAGGTTCGCAAGGCAGAAAGCTCGGTCATGCCCGCCGCCTCTTTCCCGTGGGAATACGCCAGAGCATGCCTTTCGGGCTACGCTCCCGCAAAAGGCCAACATCTTCCTCCATGCGATAGACCCAGGTGTAGCAGGCCGTATGCTGGGGAAGCCCTAGCCGGTCCTTCCATTCAGGCCAGGTCACACCCTGCGGGTGAGACTGGAGGTACTCCGCGATGGAATCGCGGAACTGTTCGTACTTCATCGCCTTAAGAACAGGAAATCAGGGCTCTATTTACGTTTCGTGTGATGATTAAAGGCGGCTTTCGATCCGACCAATCTCTTCGGTGACCTCACTTGGATAGGCGGGAAGTGCCACCGAACCCCAAGTCTTCAGGGACCCGTGGATTACCTTCAGGAAGTGGCTCGTGCTGGCTCTCGGTACATTTTTGTCGCGATCGATAGCCAATACCCCCCTATGGCCAAGAGGAGCCCTGAGATTGGACCAAAGATGAGCAGTGCGGTCCA
>JAKBKR010000168.1 GCA_021832495.1 bacterium
GTGAACGACATAAGGATGTAGTCGACCTTGCCGCCGTATGTACCCGCGACGAGGCCGATGATCAAGCCGATAACCGCGGCAGAAAGGGTTATCGAGCCGATCAGGAAAAGGTCCCAACGGGAACCTGCGATCAGCCCTTGCGCCACCCCGAAGCCGAGGTAGGCCGTCTGGCCAAGCGGATGGGGCCCAAGGGAAAAAGGAAGAAGAGAGAGCGTGGGGCCTGACGGTGCGGAGCAGTGTGCGATAAGGTCCGGATCGATGGACATGGCCGTCAGGCCCTTTGGGTAGAGATAGGGGGCGGCCACAGCGGCAGCTATAAAGCATAGGAGCAACCCTAAACCGGCGGAAAAAGTGGGCTGGGAAAGGAGGTCCAGGATTGACTGCAAAACAACAGACCTCCGTGCTGAGTTGCTCATGGGTGACCCTTCCGCGTTGGCGGGGTATCTGCCGCGATGGTTGTTCTATGGTGGGGAGAAGTTCCCGACCTCCACGTGTCCCGAGGGGGTGACTGGGACAAGGGTGCCGCCAGCGCTAGAGAGAGACTCGGTCCAAGCGGGAACGCGCGCATGATCCTCCGTTACTTCCTCGCCTTCGGGGATAGCCAATCCCGGACCCCATCCGAGATGAGGAGAATGGACAAACCGAACGCCGCGATCCAGACGCCCGGTATCAGCGCGCCCCACCAATAGACCCCAAACGGATGGTCGGGTTGCGGAAGCCATCCACCCGTAAAGGCAAGCCCCGCGCTCAGGATCCCCCCCCATTCCGGATAATTGAAATAGGGGACCACAGGGGTAATGGACGAAAGGCCGGCGCCCAATGTGGAGCAACTCGTACCGCCCGACGTGATTATCGCGGTGGTGATGAACTGTGAAGCGATGATGAACGTGAGCGTCAAGGCGACAGTGACTGGGACCTGGGCCAGCGCCGGGGAGGCGCTGTTCGGGAGGATGTGGTGAAGTAGGATGCGGCCGGGTGATGCGCCCGATGCCTTGGCCGACTCCACGTAGGTCATCTGCCGTATACGAGTGGCTTCGCCACGGACGACCCGCGTAAAGGGGGCCCACATCACACCATTCATAGCCCCGATGAAAAGGTAAGGCCCTTGGGTAGGTGACACGCGGGGGAGCGTAAGGATGAGCACCAGGATCACAAGGACAAAATATGGGACGGAAAGGAATGCATCGGTCACGGTCATCACCACACGGTCCACCCACCCCCCATAGGTGGCCGAGGCAAGACCAAGAAAGGTTCCCACCAACATGGATGGGACGGTGATCGCGGATATCAAGAACAGGTCCCACCGGGAGCCGGCGATGAGCCCCTGGGCCACTCCAAAGCCCATGTATTCGGTCTGGCCCAGAGGGTGATCTCCCAGAGACAAAGGGAAAAACTGAAGGGTGGGGCCTTGGGGAGCGGAACAGTGCACCAACAGGGCAGTGTCGACCGGGATCGCTGTCAGCGTCCGGGGATACAGGAGCGGAGCGACCAACGCCGTCGCCACGTAGAAGGAAAGGAGCGTTGCTCCGACCACGAACGGTGGCCGACGCAGAAGCGCTAGCAGCGACTCGGTCCAAGGCTGGTATCGCGTAAAAGTGGGCATCACGACCCTCCTTCAGAACCCGAGGTTCTCGGGTCCAGCCAGCGTACCAAAAGGTCTGCGACCGCATTCGTGAACACGACGGCGATCGTGAAAAGGTATACCAGCGCGGCCAAGGACGTTGGGGAGACCGATCCCGTGAGGGCATCCCAAGCGGAGGTGCCGAGTCCCACATCGGCAAAGACCACTTGCACCACGGTCAGGGTGATGAGAAAGGCCCCGAACGTTGTGGAAAAAGCGGAAATGTAGAGGGGAAGCGACCGGCGGGCCGCATGCTTCCACAGCAGCGTGCGTTCCGTCACGCCCCGGGAGCGGGCTGCGACCACATCCGGTTCCTCGGCGGACTCCGCCGAGGATGTACGGAGGTAACGGAGGTATATCGAGGAGTAGATGAGGGCAATGACCGAGGCTTGGAGGAGCGTTCCTGCGGCGATGTACGCCTCGAGGAACCACGCCCCGTGCCAGGCTGCGTCTATGAGGGGGAAGCCCGTAGGTGAGGTCGTCATGTAGGGACTGACCCACCTCGGGATCCCTCCCATGTTGGCATCGTACCAGGAGGCGTTCTGCGGCATCAGGCCAAACACCGAGGAAAAGCTTCCGAACAAACCGATCCAAAGCGCATAGAACCAGCCGACGAAATAGAGGGAGAGCAGGATCGTGGGCCAAAAGAGACCGAGGGCGGAGTACACGCGGGTCGAGTTGTCGAGGGCATGTCCCCGCTTCCACCCCGAAGCCAGTCCCAAGGGATACGAAATGAGCACGCTGAGGGCCAGGCTGACCAGTCCGAGTTCCAGTGTGGGTGCGACCAGAGTCACGATGGGCAAGGTAAGGCTCCCCCCGATGGTGTACGGGAGGGGTTGCTGAAGCCAGGCTCCGGTGAAGAACGTGTAAAGATACTTCCCAAAGCTTGTGAGCTGACCGATGACCGTGACGTTCGTTCCGATGGTCGGCACGAGGCCCACGAGGACGAAGACGATCCCCACTACCAGAACGAGCCGGGAAAGTGTCTCCAACGCCACCCGAAGGAGAGGGGTACCGAACCCACGCCAGTGACGGAACGAAGGCGAGGACCGGTATTCTTCCCACCGAAGGGATAGCTCCGCCCGGAGCTCGCGGGAGAACGTCCGGATATCCCTGTGCTTTGCCAATCGGAAAAGCGCGCTCCCAAACCATCGTGGGAAGGAGACCGCGGTCGGGAAAGAGAAGCCCGAAAGGACGGCCCTACGGTCCTTCCGGCTCCGAACGCCCCGATCGACCCAGGCAAATGCACCCAGGGAGAACAGCCCAGCAACGATCCAGAGAAGGCCCAGCCACAGCCACGGTATCGGGGGCGGTGGAGACGGAGCGATCGGGGCCGGGAACACCGCGACCTTTACAGCGTTCGACACTTGGTTACCCTGGGAATCGGTCACGGTCAAGGTGACGGAAAACTGGGTGGAGAGATTGACACGGAACGTATGCCGGACGACCGGTCCATAGCCATACCCCTCGGTCGGGCCAAAGCCCCAAGTGTAGTTGTAGGGAGGAAAACCTCCGGAGGGGGACGCCGAGAACTCGACGGTCAGCGGTGATGTGCCACTAAGGGTGGACGCTGAGATACTGAACCGTATTCCCCCGGGGGTTCCGCCCATGGGAACAAAGAGCTCCCACGGAACGATGGTCGAGTAATGGAAAGGTACGCCTCCGAACAGGATGAACAGGTTCGGACGGATAGACGGGGTCGGGACCAAGGAGGCTCCTCCGGTCGGTGGCGGTGTGTCCGCCATGGGAGTGAATAGCGGAGTCAGGTTCTGCCAGGTGCCGTTCAGGAAGGTCCAAGTGTCGTTGAGCACACCCTCCTTTCCGAAACCACCATAGAGAAGGGGATAACCTCCCGCAGTGGCGCTCGATGCGCTGTCATATCTTGGGGATGGAGCTTGGGCGAGAGGGAGTTGCGACCATGATTCGTTCTGGAAGATCCAAGTGTCGTTCCATAGAGTGGTTCCATTGGTGCCCCCGAACAAGTACGCTTGGAATGTTGTCGGGTTGTAGCTGAAGGCCGCACCCCAACGAGCGGCCGGGACTCGGGGAAGGGCGAGCTCAGACCAGATACCCCCTTGGAAAACCCAGGTCTCACCGCTGGGCGCTCCCCCCGCCGTCTCTCCGCCAAACAGGACGAGGCCGTTCACTCTGGAGTCCCAAACCATCGATGCAAAGGCAAGGGGCGGCGGGGCATGGGAAATTGGCATCCTCGACCAGGCGTCCAGCGAAGCGTTGTAAAACCAAGTATCGTTGAAGAACGTGACGTTGTTCTTGCCGCCGAAGAGTACGGCACCTCCCAACAAGGGGTCTGTCGCAAGGGCCGCACCCTCCCGAGCACTGGGACCAATGGTGGGCACCGGAAACCATGTCAGGGCGGATTCTGACTCGGAAAAGACCCAAGTGTCATTACAGAACCCTCCGCATCCGATCCCACCAAAAAGGAGCCCCTTGGCGGGGGTCCCACCTAACCAAGTGGCGCTGGCGTTCGAACGGGCGCTCACGTTGTAGACCGCCTGTAACGGAGGCTGGGACCATATCGGTGGAGGACCCGTCGACGGAACGACCGATCGGGAGCTATCCGCAAGGCTGAGCCCGGGCGATCCTGCCAAGAGAAAGGCCGCAACGATGGCTAGCCAGAACAGGCTGCCGAACGATCGGTTACAAAAACCAATCCGCTTGGCCATCCCGACATCCTCAGCGGGGTTGGTTTATCAAGGGGTTTGCTCGTACCGGTCGACATCGGTACAACCAATCCTCCCGGAAGGCCATGTCCCGGGGTAATCGATGGAACCATCGCACCTCGGATATCTCTTCGGGGACCAGGGAACGTGGCTTACCCGATCGCCACTGGGCCACGTATTGGAGGATGTCGAAGCGAAGAGGGGAGTCGCCTTGCTTGGGAGAGGTGTACGAGTTCCGGTAGACTTTCCACAGGCGCAAACCCTGAACACGGACCCCCGCCTCTTCATGTATCTCTCGGTGGATGGCCCGTTGCGGCGTCTCCCTAGGTTCGACACCACCGCCCGGTGTCATCCACTGACGGGACCAGCCGTTCTCCCGATGCTGACGGACGAGGAGCACTCGATGGCGGTCGTCTTCCACGCGGGCGGCGACCCCTTGGACGATCCCCTGCGCGATACGCACCTTCAGCCGATCATACGCCAACTGGGTCACAGGACATTCCCGAAAGATCTCTCGGGCAGAGAAGGTCTCAGGATTGCTTAGCTTACCTGGGGATAACTTCGACATCCTATCGTTCAAACGGTGGCAACACCGGATTCAAATGTCCCCCAAATATCCGAACGGTTAGGCGAGTGGGAATACGGGAGCTTCGCATGATTCCGTATCTTAGCCCAGCTTAACGGGGTATATGTACTCACTTCGCAACTTCGGTGCAAATATGCAGTCAACAGTGTTGTCCTGTGCTGGCACCCCGATGGTCTTGTCGTCATCCAGTCGAGTGTGGGAACGTTCGGGAACTATTATGCCTGCTTAACTGCCGTCATAATCTATGAGTTCGGGCCTGAACTTGGCTTAGCTCCCTTAATCGGGTCAGCGGAGAACGAAGACCCGGCCCATCCGGGACATCCGACTGGTTCGAACGATGTAATGTACTGGGAGGTAGACTCGACCGAGTTGGTTGGGCTCTTGGGGCGAGGGGCTTCACCGAACCAGTTCGATGCTTCCGAGCTTTCAAACCTCAACACCGTTCGGGAT
>JAKBKR010000169.1 GCA_021832495.1 bacterium
GTGGGACTTACCGCCCATGTGACCGCAGAACTATAGCTGCCTGTCCCCGTCACAGTCGCAGTGCAGGTCGATGTCTGATTCGTCGTAATTGATGACGGTGAGCAACTGGGTGGATTCGGTTAGCGATGCCAAACCAAATCCGGGGGTCTTATCCCTGATTGGGCAAATCAAGAAAAGTCACTCATTTATAGTCGGATTCGCCGGTCGTTTCGAGCTTTACAAGTTTTTCATCACCTACACCCAAACAGCTGCCCTTCTAGCTAGCAGCGATGTGGGGTTTGTTTTCATGGGAGACGGGCCGCTAGTGGGAGAACTCGAGAAGGTAATGGGGGAGAACTCCTCAATCCACTACCTGGGCCGTTTAGACAACACGACGTTTCGACACGTCCTGAAGATGTGCAACCTCATGCTTTCATCCGCGGACGAAACGTATCTGAGCTTGGTCGCAATGGAGTCACTTTCAGAGGGGACACCGATTATGTGCGTAAACCGTTCCGGCGCGACCAGAAAATATGGCGCTGGGGTTCGGGTCGATGAGAGCTTAATACCGGCTGGGACAGGATTTTTTGTGCCAGACGACCCCGTAGCCATTGCTGGGATTATTCAAAAACTGGCAGCGGAGGGGTTCCCCAGTGAGGATACCCGACAAGTCTGCCGGAGAGTGGCGCGAGAGAGATACTCTCTTGACAACATCAAACGGATCTTGGACTTAATTCTCGGTTAGAGTGCCGCTCATGTGTTCTCACTTAAGCGAACCACCCTCGACGAAACCGTTCCCTGCTGATGTTGGGATCCAGCGCGCGAACCACCAGCCGCATCTGGAGTTCCACCAGGGGCTCGGGGTCGACCCGCTCCAAGCCCAGCGACCGTAGCAGGTGCCGAAGAAACCCGGAGGCGACGTTGCGCCACGCGATGGACCATCGTACCGAGGGATACCGAACCCTCCACTCTTCCGGCAAGGCGGAGAGTGCCACGCTGTGCGCCGCTCGGCTCGCGATCAAGGAGAGCCACCCGGTCCAGATGAGCGCCTCCGCCACCCACCGGTTCTTCGTCCGGACCCGATCCAACTGGAACAATCCTTTGCCTTCTTTGAATCGGAGCTCCACGCACCAACGGACCCGGTACAGTTCCGCCACCTCCTCGGCGTTCAGTACGTCAGTCGGGAGGTTCGTGAGGTAGGCATGGTACTCTCGATGCTCCTCGTCCCAGACGGCCACGAGCCGAGCCGTCCACGTGTCTCCACTCCGTCGGCCCCGATATCCGCGGCGAGAGAAGGCGATCTCCACCTCGGCGTCCAATGCCTCTCGCGGAAGGCGAGGAGCGACTTCCTTCCAAGTCTTCCCCTCCAGTTCGATGGCGCGCCCTCGGTGGACGGTGAGCGACCGCACGAAAGTGGGATTGGCGTTGCCCTTGAGCCGCGGGAGAACGTAGCCGCCGTTCTCCTCGATGCGAGCGAACCCATGGTGTTTGTAGAAGCCCAAGTCGGTGAGGAGGAGCGCCCCGTTGATCCATGGGCGACCTTGAGCGTGTCGATCTCGGGAGTGGTCTCCCCCGTCAGCTCCAGACGCTGGGGCCCGTTGGCGCGGGCGCTCATCAGAATGGCTACCTTGACCCCGGCAGCGGCTCCCCGGGCGCGCGTGGCCGGATCTACGTGGGCGAGGGCAGCGCAGAGGCGGATGACGGTGGAGTCCTGGATCAGGATGTCGGAGAAGCGGGCGAGCTTGGGGGTGAGGCGATTCCCCGGCGGAGCGGCGAGGTGCGCGAGGGCGTAGGCGACGCAGAGGCGAAGGAACTCGACGAGCTCGGGGGTGAACCGCTGGTAGAACCCGTTGTAGCTGAGGATCGGGTCGTCGGTGATGCGGGCGTTATAGGCGTGGCGGAGCCCATCCAAGGTGCGCTCGATCTCGGGGCCGGTATCCAGAACGAGGGTGAGGAGGAAGGCCACGGGGTCGAGCTTGCGATAGCGCTCGACGAACCCGCTCTCCCCCGCGAGGCGACGGATCTCGTCCGGAGGGAAGAGGTCGGTGAGAGCGTCGAGGAACGCCTTCGGGTCGAGGTCCTCAAGGTGGGCGGGAACGTTCGAACGGGAGCGGCTCCGGGTCAGGTGGGAGGGATGCGCCATCCCACTGACGTGGGAACGCCCTCAAGAGCCTATTCGGTTCCAGGCTAAGGACTCGTTAAGTGATAATGTATGGAGTGCCACTGCGTAAAGAGGGCCGTAATCTGGTTCATGTACCCCATTTGGCTCTTGAGTTAGGGACAAGGCTGGTTTGGTCGGCCGGGGCCCTCCTCGGTGACCCGCCGACTGCATGGGCCCACCTGCGTTCCTACGAACTTTGGCAGCAGGTAGGCAGCAGGCGGCTCCGATAGTGGTGAGCGGGTGTTCTTGTGCTTCTCGGTAAGCCGAGTTCCTCGCTCCCGGGCCGATTTCCTGGCGCCCAACCGGCCCTATGGAACACCCGCATGGGAGTGGAGGGCCTATGAGGTGCCGCTCGGGGCATTTCTCATGCACTCCCGCTCCGTCGGGTTCCAGAGAAGGTACCTTACGTAGACGACGCTCGCGGAGGGGTCAAGCCGGTTCCTCCGGTACTGTACCGGGCCAAGCGTGGACTCCCCTGATCGTGCGGAACACCTTCCCGACCGCATCCTCCACGAAGTGGGTCCGGTACAGCTCCAACCCATCAAGTGAAAAGACCCGTACTGGACAGGGAGAGGCGCCCGTCGAACCCCCTCTACCGTGTTAGAGCGGACGGGCCAACCTGGAACCCGGGTCGCCTCACCGAGGTGACGGTTAAGTCGCCCAACTCGAGGTGGAGTTCCCACTGTCTATCGTGGAACCTGCCCATCCAACAATTGGACCAAGAGGTCGCGTACCTGCCGGTCCTCCACCGTCCGCGAGAGATTCTCCACCACGGCGAACGATCGCCGATTCAACTCTATGAGCGGGGCGGTGAACGTCCGGGAGTACTCCGCCCATCTCGTGAGAGGCCTCCATCACGCCCTGCGCCGCCCCTACTGCCCCCCGGGCTAGTTCGAGGCGCGGGCAACTCCCTCCCATCTCCATCTCTCGACCAGCCCTACCACCTCGTGGCCGGCCTGGACAACCCGGGCCAACTTCGCCTTGGAGGTCTTTCGCGCATATCCATCATGTGGGTCAGGTGGCCAGGTCGGCAACCTTGGAGACTCCATGGTGGCGGTGACGCTCAGGTAGTCGTTCTGCCCGCCGTAGAGCGTTCAACAGAGGATGGAGTGGTGGGGCTCCTATTTGAGCGTCAACCCGAACCTCACCATGACCGCGGCCCCTCGCTTGGCGTGGCCGAGCAGGGCGTGTGGATAGTGGATCCTGGGGCACGGCTGCTTCGCAATGTCACCGCGCGCCTCCCGCTCGCTCGAGTAAATGTGCGAAGCGTAAGTGAACTCCTCGTGAAGCAGAAGCCCCAGTCCTCTCGGGCCGTTGCGGCCGCAAGATTCCAGAAGCGTGTTCGCCTCGGCCGGCATCGAGCAGGGGACCCCTAGGAAAATCGCCACGCCGGTGGGTTCCCCGGCGACGGGGAATCGCAGAGTATACCCGGAGGGTAGGATCGGGCGGGGCCACAGCCGCCGCTCCTAGATAATTCAAGTCGAGGGCGGCACGTCGGTGGCCCGGCAGGGACGGGGTTCGTTGACCTTGTGAATGGATCCTTCAATACAAGGGGGACTACTGATCCGAGGGACGAATCCGAACCACCGAGTCGTCTCCTAGCAGGAACTCCATCTCCGACTCTCCGGGCTTCTCGGCAAGTATCTGAACTCGCCGCCCAATCAGGCTGTCGCGAATCTTGACCGGGCCAACTATCCGGGCCACTTCCATAACAATACTTCGCCCAATCGTGCATCCCTCCAACTGGGCGTGATCTCCTATCGCTGTTCCTGGACCAATATGAGTCCCCTTGCCTACCCGAACCCCTCGTCCCAAGACTACCGGACCGTACACTGCGGCACCGGCCTCAATCACGGTTTCCGGGCCCACCGTCACCCTTCCTTGGAGGGTGGCCCCTTCCGAGACGCGAGCAAGGTTCGATACGCCACCAGCACTTAGACCACCCAACTCGAGGTCGTTGGCCGTAAGGAGATCCGCGGGGCGTCCTGTGTCCTTCCACCATCCCTCGAGCGGTTGGACCACCACCCTCCGGTGGGACTGGTGCAAAACCCTGAGCGCGTCGGTGATTTCCAATTCTCCTCTACCGCTGGGCTTCAGGGAAAAAATGACTTCATGGATCTTAGGAGAGAAGACATAGATTCCCACAATCGCCAGGTTGCTCCTAGGAGTCAGGGGCTTTTCCTCGATAGATAGGATTTGGTCTCCATCTAGTTCAATCACCCCGTATAGGGTTGGATTGACAACCCTAGTCACAGCAACGACCGCATCAGCCCTCGTCCGATGGAACCGGCTAACGAAGGGCTCGAGTCCACCTTCCAAGAGGTTGTCGCCCAGATACATGACAAAGTCGTCGTCTCCAAGGAAAGATCGCGCACACCGAACCGCGTCGGCAAGACCTCGGGGGGGACCTTGGGAAATGTAGGTCACCTCGATGCCAAATTGGCTGCCGTTACCCACGGAATCACGGATGCCTTCTTGGAAGGGACCTAGAATGACCCCTACCGACTTGATGCCCGCGGCCTCCATTTTTTTTAGCCCATAGAAGAGGACTGGTAGATTGGCCACGGGAAGCATGTGCTTGTTCACAGTGTGAGTCAAGGGTCGCATCCGAGTCCCGTTTCCACCAGCAAGGATGAGTCCCTTCAACGAAATCACCAAAACTCCCGCTGCGTTCTGAAGGTCCCATCACTCCGAGGGTCTATAGTCGGTATTGGAGTGAGGTTTTCTATGGGAGGGGGGAGACTCCAGCAATCCTTCCCACCACCGCTGGTTGGCCCGATACCAGGCAATGGTTTCATGCAGCCCCTCCTCAAAGGAGTAGGCGGGCTTCCAGCCCAGTTCACTCCTCAAGCGAGTGGAATCCAGCGCGTATCGTCGATCATGACCAAGCCGGTCGGTGACGTAATCAACGTAGGAAATGTCCCGGTTCAGGCAGGAAAGGATTCGGCGAACCACCTCCAGGTTCGAGAACTCACCATCACCGGAAATCAGGTAGGTGGTTCCCACCTTGCCGCCATGAGCAATCGTATCGATGGCGGAACAGTGATCGCCGACATAAATCCAGTCTCGGACGTTTTTGCCATCCCCGTAGAGCGGGACTCGGCCCCCAGTAAGAATGCGAGTGATGACGAGAGGGATGAGCTTCTCTGGATGCTGGTATGGTCCAAAATTGTTCCCGCAATTCGAGATC
>JAKBKR010000170.1 GCA_021832495.1 bacterium
CACATACCCCAGCCGGTAGTAGGCGAGCCCCCGGTAGAACGTGCTCTCCGCGGGCAAGAGCCCGAGCGCTTTGCGGGCAAAGGCGACTACCTTATCATCATGGCCTTCGTAGTCGCTGAGGACGGCTTCCAAGGTTCCGACCTTCCCGAGGACCTCCGAAGGCACATCCGGGTGCGACTCCAGCTCCTTCTCGAGCTTCCCAAGCAGGGGGCGAGCTTGGCGGATGTGGGTGGCGGTGGCTAGGATGAGATGGGCATCTATCTCCCAAGAGAGGGGGGGTGGAGGGTCCATTTCCAAGAGCTTCCGACACACCGGGACCGTCCACTTTCCATCGGCCCCATCGCTGGCAAGCCGGTCGAGGATGGCGAGGGCCCATCGCAGGGACTCGGTCCGGGGTACTCCTCCTTGTTCCCGGGCATCGAGTCCCCGACCCAAGTGCTTCACGACACGTTCGTGGGCATGGATCTGGAAGGCAAGCTCGAGGGCGCGGTCTGTCCACGGGATGGCCTTGCGCGGCTCCCCCGCTCCGAAGTAGAGTGCGGATATCCGTTCCGCATCGGCGGGAAGGTGGCGCTCCCACCATTCCGCAAGCCGGGCGGATATGGCCCGGTACCGTTCAGGAGTCACCGAGTCGACGACCGTCTGCCAGAGCAGGGCATGGGCGAACGCGTACCGTGACCTCCCAAGGGGATCGGGCCGCAGCAACCCCTTCTCTTCCGAGAGCGGGGAGAGGAGAGCTTTCGTTACATCGGGGGAAAACCCCATGGCGTCCGTCAGAAGTACGGCATCGAACTCCTCCCCCAATAGTGCGGCGGACTCGAGGAGATCGCGTTCCTGCGAGGACAGTTGATCGAGCCGTTTCTTCAAGAGGTCGGCCACGGATCGGGGGACCCCGGCTCCCCGGGATTCCAGCGGGGGACGGAGGCTCAGGACGGCCCTTCCCCCTTCGCTTCGTATCTGGCCGGAGTCCTGGAGCTCGTGGGCCGTTTCCAGCAGGAAGTAGGGATTGCCTCCGGTACGGTCGAGAAGGGCCCGCAACGCCGCCCGTAGCCGAGCGGTGTCGAGGGGGGCATGGATCACCCCTTGGAGCAATTGCTGCGCCTCGGGTTCCCGAAAACCCGGGAGGGGAAGATCCTTCGAAAGATTCTCCCGTCGGATGTCCCGCAACGTCTGTCGGAATTCGGGGTCGTCGAGCTCATCTTCCCGTAAGGCGACCGCGAGCAGTACGGGGAGGTCCCGCACGTTGCGAGCCAGGAATTTGAGCGCACGCACCGATTCGGCGTCGGCCCAGTGAAAATCATCTAGGAGCAATACCTGAGGACCCGCCCTCGTATCAGTCTCGAGCATGCTCAGGTAATCGAGGAGGACCTCCCCGGCCACTCGGGGCCGACCCCCAGAGGCCCGATGGGTCCCGGCCCTAGAGGGACCGCTTGCCCCGAGAAGGGGAAGGTCGGATGCGAGACCCTTTGAACCGGGTCTAACGAGGAAGGGCGCCGGAAGCGGCAGAGGGTTACCGGCATCTTCGAACTCTGCGGTGGTCGGGTGTGCCCGAGCGTGCCCTCCTCCCCGGAAGACCTGTTGGAAAGGGAAGAATGGCTCATCGATCCCCGGAAGGCAGTACCCCCACCGTGTCGTGAAACGGCGGCTTGTGGACTCTTCTTGAAGCCAGCGGAGCAAGGAGGTCTTTCCGATCCCCGCCGGACCCGAGACCAGTACCGTAACGCCACGGCCCGACCCGGCCAGCTCCAGCAGGGCACGGAGCTGGGCGATCTCCGACTTGCGCCCTACGAAATCCCCGGAATGGGGGAGGTTCCCATCGGCCCTTGGCATGGCGGAAGGTTCCAAGGGAGACCGGCAGTATAGAGCTTTCGGACCACCCGCCCCCGGTGGTGGCTCGGATCGGCGTTCCTCTCCCACGGGGGATGCGAGGGACGATCTCGTTCCACCGGAGGGAGAGTCGGGGAGGCGCAGGTTGGAGTTTGGGTCAAAGAGCTTTTAAGCCCGAACTTGTGTAGTCTTCTCAATGGGAAGTCCATGAGTCGCCGGGGGCGACTTTAGCGCAGACCGAGGGAACGCGTTCGTCTCCATGGACTTGCTCGAAGCCATCCAGCAAACGAAGCCTTGTCGTCTGTTCAAGACGGCCCAAGTGCCCGACGAGAAGCTTACAAAGGTGTTGAACGCAGCCCGCTTGGCCCCATCGATCGATGATCGGCAGCCCTGGCGGTTCATGGTGGTCCGAGATGAAGGCACCAAGGTCAAGCTCTCCCAATTGCTCTCGAAGGGTGCCCTCGTTCGCGCAGCCCCGGTCGTCATCATTGCGCTTGCCTCGGAGGGGGAGTCGCCATCCCTCGTCGGGGGGGTGGTCATGAGCCACCTCCTGGATGTGGCCGTCTCGATCGAGAACATGGTGCTGGCCGCCACGTCCGAAGGGCTCGGAACCTTCTGGATTTCGGACTTCAACGCGGACAAGATTTCTCGCTTTTTCGGTATCCCCGAAGGCTTTCAGGTCGTCGGCATCCTTCCGCTCGGATTCCCCGGACCCGAGACCCCGACCAATGGGAAGGCGCCGAATGGCCGCAAGAGCTTGGCGGAAGTCACGGCCTACGAGCGATTCAACTGGTGACACGGGCCCGGGGATCATGGGGCCCAGGGTCGACTTCTATACGAGCAATCCCGGCAAGGTCCGGGAGCTCCAAGCGGTCCTCGCGCCTATGGGCTACTCAGTGCGGTGGAGGAAGGAAGAGCTCACTGAACCCCAGGCCGACACCCTTGAGAAGGTGGCGGCATTCAAGCTCCTGAACGTACCGGATTCGGTAGTTCCCGTGATCGTGGAAGATTCGGGCCTCTTTATCCGCAGCCTCGGAGGGTTCCCGGGGGTCTATTCGGCCTATGTCCTGAGAACCCTCGGTCTTCCCGGGGTACTGAGACTGGTCCGAGGCCCGGATCGCACGGCCGAGTTCCGCGCCGTGGTGGGGTACCGCGCGGGAGGAGTGACGCATCTCTTCTCCGGAAGGGTCCGGGGGAGTATCGCCCCCCGGAGCCGGGGAAAGAACGGCTTCGGGTACGACCCCATTTTCATACCCGAGGGGCATCAACGGACCACAGGTGAGATGGCCCCGGAAGAGAAGAACCGTCTCTCCCACCGTGGCATCGCCGCCCGCAAGCTCGGGCAGTGGCTTGCCCGGCATCCCGCATCCCCCGACTGAAGGCCGACCCCGCTGATCGCACGTAGGTATTCGGCACGCTTGTTAAATATCGTTCCTGGGTTTGGGTTACGGAGGCGACCGATGGGAACGACGGTCCGGGACGTCCTGATGAAGTTCCCCGGACGAGAGACCATCGAGGGTGCCGGGGTGCGCCTGCGGAGGTCCTTTGCCAACGGGGAGGTCCGCCTGCTCGACCCCTTCTTGCTCCTCGACAGCTTCGGATCAGACAACCCCGCGGACTATCAGGCCGGGTTCCCCTGGCATCCGCACCGCGGGATCGAGACCATCACGTACATGCTCGAAGGGTCCGTCGAGCACGGGGACACCCTGGGAAACCGGGGGACGATCGGCTCCGGCGACCTCCAATGGATGCGTTCGGGCGGCGGCATCATCCACCAAGAGATGCCCCAAGTGAAGGAAGGGGAACTCCGAGGATTCCAGCTCTGGCTGAACATGCCCGCACGCTCGAAGCGGGATCCTCCCTCCTATCAGGATGTCCGCTCTTCCCGGATTCCCCTTTCCCGTGGAAACGAAGGGCAGGAGGTCCGGGTCGTCGCCGGGACCTACGATGGGGTTGAGGGACCCATCCACACCCCCATCACGGGGCCGGAGTACCTGGATGTAAACCTGCCCGAAGGCGTGGCCTTTTCCCACCCGGTCCCCGGAAAGCGCACGGTCTTCGTCCATGGGATCTCGGGAACGGCATCCTTTGGGGAGGACGCGATGCATCTACAACGGGGAGAGACCCTGCTCTTCGGTGAAGGCGGGGCGGTGTCTGCCCGGGCCGGACCGGGCGGGGCCCGGTTCCTGCTAGTCTCGGGAGTTCCCCTTCACGAACCGATCGCATGGTACGGTCCCATCGTGATGAACTCCGAGAGCGAGATCGCGACCGCGATCCAAGACCTCCGGCGGGGAACCTTCTTGCAGCACCGGGAAGCCCTGGTCAAGGATTGAGACCCAGAAAGAAAAGGAGATTGGAATTGGTTGCCGGGTTTCCGGAGGGGTGCTCCGGAAACCCGGTCGTGTTCGTTTCCCGCGGATGGGGGTCGGCCTAGTCTTCCCCGAAGTCGCCGCCACCCATGCCGCCCATGCCACCCATTCCGCCCGGTCCACCGGGGCCGCCCGAGGGGGGCGGGCTCGACTTGGAGGCGATGACGTCGTCGATCCGGAGGATCATGACGGCGGCGTCGGTCGCGCTCTCGATGGCCTGCCGGCCCACGCGGATCGGCTCGATCACGTTCTGGGACTTCATGTCGTCGATCTTGCCGGTGACGACGTTGACGCCGCTCGTGATCTTGCCGGCCTTGTGGCTCTTACGGAGGTCGATGATGATGTCGATGGGATCAAGCCCGGCATTCTCGGCGAGGGTGCGGGGCACTGTCTCGAGGGCCTCGGAGAAGCTCTCGAAGGCGATCTGTTCCCGACCGCCGACCTTGGCTGCGTCGTCCCGCAGTCGCATGGCGAGCTCCTCGGCGGTCGAACCGCCGCCGGTCACCGTCTTGCCATCCTCGATGGCGACGGCGACGACGTTGAGTGCATCCTCGACGGACCGTTCGATCTCGTCGATGACATGCTCGGTGCCGCCCCGGATGAGCATGCTCACGGCCTTGGCGTTCTTGCAGCCCGTCACGCAGGTCATCTGGTCATCACCGATCTTGCGCTCCTCGACATGCCCTGCAAGGCCCAGGTCATCGGCCGTGAGCTCGCTGACCTTGCTCACGACGTTCCCGCCGGTCGCCTTCGCGAGCTTGTCCATGTCGGACTTCTTCACGCGGCGGACGGCATAGATACCCTCCTTTGCCAGGAAGTGCTGGGCCAGGTCGTCGATCCCTTTCTGGCAGAAGACGACGTTCGCCCCGGACTTCTTGACCTGTTCGACCATCTTGCGGATCATGTTCTCCTCCTCCTGGAGGAAGGCGTTGAGCTGGGACGGGTCGTTGATCTCGATCTTTGCGTCGATCTCGGTCTTCTTGATCTCGAGGGCGGCATCCAAGAGGGCGACCTTGGGGTTCGCGACCGACGTCGGCATGCCGGTGTGGACCTTTTCCTTGTCGACGATGATCCCCTCGAGGACCTGGGTATCCGTCATGGTGCCACCCTGCTTCTT
>JAKBKR010000171.1 GCA_021832495.1 bacterium
GAGAGACGTACGACATTGGGAGGGGTGAGATTTTTGTCACAAACGAGGCTTCGGACTCCGTGAGCGTGATCTCGGACACGACAAACACGGTTGTCGCCGCGGTGAAGGTGGATCCCACTCTCAATGCATACCCTGAAGGAGTGGCTTATGACAACGGGAAAGGGGAAATCTATGTCGCATGCCTCAACGCCGGCAATGTGAGCGTGATATCGGATGCCACGAACACGGTAGTCTCCACTTTGCACAACTTTGGATATCCTACCGGCGTGACCTATGACAGTGGCAAGGGCGAACTATTTGTCACCAATTATGGTTCGGGGACGGTGAGTCGGGTCAACGACACGACAAACACGGTGGTCAGCGCAACGGGCGTGGGTTCGAGGCCGTGGGGCCTGGTCTATGACAGTGGGAAAGGGGAGGTCTTTGTTGCGAACTATGGCTCGAACACGGTAAGCGTGATATCCGATGCCACTAGCACCGTGACTGCCACCATTTCTGCCGGTTCGCAACCCGTGGAGACGGTGTACGACGCGAACAAGGGAGAGGAGTTCATAACGGATGGCTCGAACGCGGTGAGCATCTTGTCCGATGTGTCAAACGGACAGATTGGAGTCGTGCATGTAGGGACAAATCCAGTGAGCATGGCGTATGATTCCGGGAAAGGTGAGGTCTACGTCGCGAATCAATACTCGGACAATGTGAGTGTGATCTCCGATTCCACCGGTAGCGTGGTTGCCACTGTGGCAGTGGGGTTAGAACCTTGGGGGGTTGCCTACGATAGCGTCAACGGGGACATATATGTCAGCAACTTCCTATCGGGAAACGTGAGCGTGATTTCTGACTCGACTGACAAAGTGGTCACTAACATACCCGTCGGAACCAATCCTTATGGAGTGACATTTGACAGCGGCAAAGGAGAGGTGTTTGTCGCCAACTCTGGCTCGGATACCGTGAGCGTGATCTCCGCTGCGAACGGGACAGTGGTAGCTACTGTTCCCGTGGGAAGCAGGCCAGTCGGTGCCGCATATGACTCTGGGAAGGGGGAGGTTTTTGTCGCGGACTCAAACTCGACCGACGTGAGCGTGATTTCCGACACGACAAACAGCGTGGTGGCCACTGTGACCGTGGGTATCGGTCCTGTCGAGGCAGCCTACGACGGAGGGCAAAGTCAGGTGGTTGTTACCAATTACGGCTCCAACGATGTTAGCGTGATTTCTGACTCGACTAACTCGGTGATAGACACCAGCGCCGTTGGGAAGATTCCAATAGGGGTTACCTATGATACCCAGAACCATTGCGTATATGTTGCGAATTCTGGACAGGGGACGATCTCAATCCTTGAAGATGGAGCGGAAGTCCCTCTGGGGTACAATGTGACATTTACCGAATCCGGTCTTCCTTCGGGAACCAGTTGGTCGACTACCGTTGCGGGGCTGACCATGTCCTCTCGAACTCCTACGATTGCTTTCAACGAACGGAATGGCACGTACAATTTCACCGTGGGAACCGTGCCGGGTTACACCGCATCGCTTTTGTCAGGGACCATCATCGTGAACGGCGGGAACGTTACCAAGACCGTCACCTTCACAGCTGTTCCGCCGAGCCGGTATTCTGTAACCTTCTCCGAAACCGGGCTCGTTGGTGGCACTGGCTGGTCAGTGACCTTCAACGGAACAAAGAACTCGTCGAGCTCCTCAAGTATGGCCTTTGGCGGCCTGTTGAACAACACCACAGGGTATCCCTTCACAGTGGGGACTGTGCCCGGCTACACATCCAGCCCGTCCTCTGGGTCTGTCGTGGTGAATGGAGCAAACGTGACTAAGACAATCACCTTCACCAAGAGTTCCCCCGGATCTACCAGGTACACTATCACCTTCGCCGAATCGGGGTTGCCAGGCGGGACGAGCTGGTCCGTCACTTTCAATGGAACGCCAGGCACGTCGAGCACGAACAGTATCGTTTTCAGAAACCTGCTGAACAACGCCACAGGGTATGCCTTCACGGTGGGGACTGTGCCCGGCTACATATCCAATCCGTCCTCAGGGTTCGTCGTGGTGAATGGGGCGAACGTGACGAAGTCCATCACTTTCACCGTCATCCCTGCAGGATCCTACTCTGTGACGTTCAGCGAGACCGGGCTTACGACTGGTGCCAACTGGTCCGTGACGCTTGCCGGGGATACGAAGAGCGCGACCGGGCCAACCATCACCTTCACTGAGAAGAACGGGACGTACAACTACACGGTGGCGGCCCCGACTGGGTACACGGCGAGTCCACCCTTAGGGTCGTTGACGGTGGCGGGGAAGACTGTCAGCCAGAACGTGACCTTCACCAAGTCATCCTCGAAGGCTACCTACACGGTCACATTCACCGAGAGCGGTCTGCCCTCTGGCACATCATGGTCGGTGACGTTGAACGGTAGTGCCCAGAGCTCCACCACCGGCACGATCACCTTCCAAGAGGCCAACGGCAGCTACACCTTCACGGTTGGAACTGTGAGCGATTACACCGTGAGCCCGACGACCGGGACGGTGAAGGTGAGCGGCGGGCCGACCAGCCAGTCCGTTGCCTTCACCAGTTCCTCCTCAAAGGGAAAAGCGAATCAGACCACGGGGTTCCTCGGGCTTCCTGGGGACGACGGGTACATTGTCATCGGGGCAGTCGTGGCAGCGGTAGCCATGGCCACAGCGGTGCTACTGATGCGTGGTCGTGGGAAGGTTCCCACTGCCACCTCACTGAAGGACCAGACGGAGAAGGGGGAAGTGATTGCCGCCAACCCGATAGGGACTGGACCGCAGTCCAACGAATCGTAGGGTTGCCTGGGATACAGGCCACCCCCAGTCCCGAGGAGAAGACCTGAGCCCTGCTCAGAAAGGTGGGTTTTCCGGGCGATCACAAACCATGCCTACACCGTGGCGGGGGTATATAAACCGGCAAAGACGGGTAGAACCCCCCGGTTTCTGCCGGGGAGGTCCCTTCCTCGGGACCCCCTGGTCAGGGGGGTACCCCCTTCCACCGCCGAAAAAGGGGTAGGTAATGGTCGAGGAGGGTGTCGGTTGGAGCCCCGCAACCTCTTTCAATCATGAACCCCTTGCAAAGGTCGATGGTGGGAGGAGGGGAGGGGCCTAGGATCAGCGGCCGTGAGAGACCGGTTCTCTCCTCGGCAATCGTGGTGGCGACTATTGCTATCCTGTTCGCGGCCAATACTCTTGCCGCAGGCGCTGCACTCCTCATGGGCCGTGATTCTACTGAAGCCGCGTCCTCATGTTCAACAAGTCGCCAGCCCACAATCTGCGGATGGGAGAACATTACAGCACAAGGTCCGGGAGGTTACTATGTCTGTACCGGCTCCAATGGGAATGAGTACTCATCCGGTCCTGTCTATACGGATGTGTCCCTAGTCGCGCAAGCTTCGGGAGGAAGCCCCCCATACACATTTACGTGGAACTTCCTGGGCGAAGCAAGCAACGCCACTGGCGCAAGGATTACGGAGAACTTCAGCCAGCCTTACCCTCCACTCGTCAATGTCTCCGTTCAGGACTCCCAAGGTGAAAAGAACTGGCTCTTCATCCAGCTTCCTGAGCCTGGAACACCTCGAATCGACTGCCCATTCTACCCGTTCTCTACGTTTCTCTTCCTTCTCATGGTCATCGCAGTGGTAGTGGCTCTGGTGATTGCAATCCTCTTCCTTCAACGACGAAGGCGGCGTTCGAAGGCACGCCCTTCGATACCCACTTGATTCTGACTCCTTGATCATGCAAGGAGTCTCGTGAGTCAATCGGCGGCAAAGCGTGCCTATTTCCCAGTGGGGTTTAGAATCTGGTAGGTAGTCATGGAACCAAGGGTTCCGACCATAGGTTTCGTTCGCTTCTCCGAGGCTACCAGCTCATGGTGTCGACAGGCATCCAAGGTTGCAAGAAAAGCAGGCTCGGAAAGAGATACGACTGGCCGCCAGGGAAGTTCCAGCATCAGCGCTTGGAGCCTTGGAACTGCAGTGTCCTCTCGTCGGTCTTTCATAATGATCTTCCATTGCGTGCCCTCCCACGGAAGATGGTCGACCTTGCCGTTGGCATAAGTCAGCACCACCCCCGAGTCAGTCAGCTCCAAGCGTACGGGGCCAGGCCCCCCGTAGACAACTGTCATCACGACGATGGAAACAAGGATGATAGGGCCCGACAGGAACGCGGCTAGACTTGCCGCTCGCGTGATCACGTCGCTTGACAACATCTGTCGAATCAGGAAACCGTGCGACCATCCGGCGTAGAGCCAAAACAGGAAGAGCGCAATTCCACCTGCAAGCCCAACGTACGTAACAAGTTGCTGGCCCTTACGCCAGGCATCCGACTCCATACTGAGGTCGAACGATTCTCCTGCCAAAGGACCCTCGCTTACGATACCTCGTTGTACACGTTGTAGATCCCAGTCCCAGTGGCAATGAGGCCCACTCCGAAAATCACAAGCTCGAGATATCTGATGGGTGGAGGATCACTTCTGGCGTTCCGGAACATGTTGACGGTCCCATAGACTGCACCCCCAAGCACAAATATCCAAAACACTAACGGGATCGGGTGAGCCAGCTTCGCAATCTCCATGGAAATCACCACGATCAGAACTGCCAATCCCACCACCGTTCGTAGGCCCGGACCAGCTGTGCCCAGCTTCTCCAGCGCAACTGGGAAACTGAAACCGATGGCAGTAAGCAGCCCAGCAAGACCTACCCAGAACTCCCAGCTTGGCCCTGTATCGGTAAGTGGGTGCTTCACCACGCTTGAAGAAGCAGGCTGGAACGAATGGGAATTCATGTAATTCTCCAGAGTGGAGATAGTGGACGGGGAGAAGGTGGTGAAAGCACTCTCAAGGTCGGACAGGATCGTACCCAAGGGACTTGATTGGAGCGCGACAGAAATGAGGATGGTAAGGATCGTTCCAACTAGGAAGTCCGCACCGATGTTCACCGAGAGTGCGACCGAAAGGGCGATGGCCACGACGGTTGCGATTCCAAGTGCCACCTCGAAGAAGGTGCCACTTAGAGCCGCACCAATGGCGCCCGCATCCTTGCTGGACACTGACCCAGAGGCAAGGTAGTCCTGATAACCCAGACTCAAGGCACTCTCTACACCATTCCCATAAGAGTCAATTGCCGACGTTATCGGTTGGAACGCTGTTGCAAGGAGGTTCAAGATTTCCTTCTCAACGAACGCTATCAGCGCCTGGAGGGCCGCCTCCAGCGCCGCGCCCACCACCTTGAGCGCGCCCACTGTCGCCACCACCGCCACCTCCGCCAGGTGAGCGAGGCCCTGCCGGATGTGGTCG
>JAKBKR010000172.1 GCA_021832495.1 bacterium
GTGGATCAACGCCACCGCCTTCGGTGGGAACGACATCTACTCCTACTCTTGGACGGAGAACGGGTCGGTCTATCCCGCCTCTTCTCCCTCGGTGTCTTTCATTCCCACGGGTGCGGGCAATTATACTTTCTCTGTCACTGTTTCTGACACGATAAATCAGAAGGTCACGAAGAGTGTTGTCCTCACCGTGGTTCCTAATGCACCCAGAATTCAAACGTTGATCGTCTCCCTCGCAACCAACCAGACTATAGTCCATGCCGGCCAATCGGTCACTCTCTCAGGGTCGGTGTCGGGAGGCTTGGCTCCCTACACCTACGTCTGGAACCTCGAGGGAGTGAACGAGTCCTCACTCGGCACCTCTCCGACTCTGGACCTCCAACTTTCCAACCCTGGAAATTACACCTATCAGCTCTGGGTCACCGACTCACGAGGCCAAGTAGCGGCAAGCAACGCAGTAACGTTTGAGGTTCTCGCCGTCAGTACACACGGTGGTGCAACTCCCTCTGCCTTCCTACTGTGGGCACTGTTGGTCGTGGTTGTATCCATGGCATTGGTACTTATCCTCATCTTCCTTCTGGTACGGAGACGAAGTCAGCGCGAGCCGCAGCAACAGGCACCGCCATCTTCAAGCTGGGTCGCCCAGCCAATCCCACCCGCGCCACCTGTGGGCTACATGGAGGGGATTTCCGTGGCCCCAGCAGAATGGGACGAATCTGCAGAGCCTGCCAGTGCCTACGGCACGTACACGCTGAACCCTGAAGAACATTTGAAGCTCGCAGAGGAACTCCGCAGCCCAGGAGCGACACCGTCTGGTGCAAGTGCGACCTCGGAGCGGCTCCCTGAGTTGGACACCTATCAGCCCTTCGCGATGAAAATCACCCCGGATGGTGTACAGGTCGAGGGACTCCCAAAGGGCGACGGTCAGCCGGGAACTAGGGACGCCGAATTCACGACGATGCCGGAAGGGACTTCAGAACGCGCCGCTTCCATACCCACTGGTCCTTCTCCAGCGGATGTCTACGCCGTCATGCAGAGTCTCGCACGCACGCCGAGAAGTCTAGACGGGGTCAAGCAAGAGGTACACCTGAGTGATGATGCCCTTTTCACCGTCCTGGGAGCCTTAAGCAAGGCCCGGTTGATCGCCAGAGGGACCAAGGGCAACTCCGGGGCCACTATATTCATCCTCACTCCGTTGGGCCGGAAGATCGCTCGCCGGTTCATCGGGGGTCAGGGGAGCAAGGAGGCTCGAGAAGAAGTGGGCACATCGAAACAGGGCGCACTCCCACCTGGGAAGAAGACTATGAAGTACCGGACCGTCCGGCTGGCAAAGGGGACCACGCTTCAGGATGTCCACCCGGTGGGAAAGGAGCGGGGCTCACTTGACAAGGAAACTCCTTTCAAGACCCTTCGGCCCGAGGATGTAAACCCTCAGCTGAAAGGGCAAAAGCCACTGCCAAAAGAAGTGCTCCAGCCAATGGAGATGCGAGTCCAGTCAGACCGGGGGACGGAGACCCGAGATACGACGGATGCGGGTGATGCACAGAGGAGGGCGCAGATCCTGATGGAGCGGGCCCAGAAGGATCGCAAGGAAAAAGGGAAGTTCGGAGTAGTGCAAACCGCCAAGCCGGGGATGGAGGATAGTGAGTAGGGTTCTACCCATGCGAATCTCAGCACTTCGGCGCGACCCCCCGAGCTTCGCCCAATACATTGACTCTGTCGGCTTCTCCTCGAAAGTTCTTCTGAACACCGCCTGCGTTGAACACGACGATAACTCCTTACCGTTACGGCTGACGAAGGTTCCTCCTTCAGCGGGACGTCACTCTCAAGGGGGGTGTCAGATTGTACCGATTGGGCCCTACTTGCTCGACGAACGAGATGCACGAGCTTCTCCGCGATCAGTGTGGTTGATGAGCATGGCAAGACCTCTGGCCGGCCCTTTTCCGCTATTTTTTGAGTTTCCTCCCGACAGTTTTCCTCCTTCGGTCCCTCCCCTTATCCGAACTAACTTTCGGATGCCGCAAAAGGTTACAACTGGAGAAACCGTCTTGTAGATGTTGCCCCATGCTATCCACTTGTGAGTGAACGGATGCGGAGGGCAACACACGTTCTCTTGGCTTCCGCGATCATCAGCCTATCTTTCATGAGTGGGATGAATTCAATTTCGATTCTCACCGGGAATTCCGTAACTCATCTTAGCGTATCATCCACAGGGATCAGTGAGGTCCGACGTCACTATGGACCTTTGCAAGCCGGGGGAGGACTCGGAGGAGCGATACAAGTGTCGGAGGCTGAAGACTCTCTGCAGCAGGGACACGCCCCCGCTGCTCTAGAACACCAAACGTGCGCAATTTACAGAGCACAGAACAGTTCAATCTGTCGCAGCACGCACGCCTCGCCTTTGTGGAATCAACTACCACCGTCGTCATCGCCGGGTTCGATTGATTCGGCATCCATGGTCTTTGATACCGCAGACGATTACGTCGTGTTGTTTGGGGGCTACACCGGATCGTCGTATCTATCTGCCACTTGGAAGTTCTCCGGTGGACAATGGACCCAACTGGCGCCTACAACAACCCCTCCGGCGAGAAGCGCCGCGGCGATGACTTACGATGCAGCCGACGGATATGTTCTGATGTATGGAGGGTACAACGGTGGCTACCTCGGGGACACCTGGAAGTTTGTCAGTGGACAGTGGTCACAATTGTCTCCTTCTTCTTCCCCAGGGCCATTGGACTCTGCGTCCATGGCGTATGACGCGGCTGACGGGTATGTGGTCTTGTTTGGAGGATACAATGGCGGATCATATCTGTCCGGAACTTGGAGGTTTTCTGCTGGACAATGGTCGGCCTTGTCTCCCTCAAATTCTCCAGGTGGTCGCAGCGCGGCGGTGATGGCTTATGACTCGGCTGACGGTTACGTTGTGATGTATGGAGGGTTCAACGGTGGGTATCTCGGGGACACCTGGGAGTATGTGGGAGGGCAATGGACTTCAGCCACACCCGCAACCCCTCCGGGATCTAGAGATTCTGCCTCTATGGTTTACGATTCAGCATCTGGTTACGTGTTGATGTTCGGAGGGTACAATGGTGGCTCCTATCTGTCGGACACTTGGAGTTTTTTTGGTGGGCAATGGGCACAGCTAGCGCCTTCTGGCTCGCCAGCTGCGAGGAGCGCCGCGGGCATCGCCTACGATGCAGCAGACGGTTATTCAGTCATATTTGGGGGATTCAACAACAACTACCTGGGAGACACTTGGATCTTCGTTACCCCCTTGTCTGCGGCACTGGGTTGTACTTCCACAAGACTCGATCTGGGAGAGGCTGCAACTTGTACCTCCCAGACTAACGGGGGAGAGAAGCCCTTCACTTATTCGTACTCAGGGACTGCGTGTTCGCCCTCACCAACCACCAGCACTTTCTCTTGCACCCCCGGCGCGACTGGGAGTTACAGCATCGTAGTCACCGTGACAGACAGCTTGGCTCAACAGGCGACTGCGTCGGCGGCCTACACTGTCTACGCAGATCCGACGGTCAGTGTCACCCCTTCCGGGCCTCTGAGATACGATGTCGGTCAACCCGCAGGGACGCTAAATGCTACCGTAACATACACCGGTCCCAACTCCGTTTCAATTGACTGGTACAGTTCTCTCAGTAGCAGTTGCGGAGCTAGTTCCACAAACTTGGGAGTTTCGATCACAAGTTACGGTCCACCAACAACCAACGCGGGAACGACGTACTACTGCGCCGTGGTGGTTGACAGCGGAGTCGCTGGGTACCAGTCAGCCTCGAATGTCGTGGAGGTTATTGTGACCTCAGACCCGACAATCTCCATATCTCCTGTCGGGCCATTGACCTATGACGTAGGGCAGACGCCAGCCCAACTCACCGCCTCCGTCGGTTACAGCGGCCCAAATGGAGTGACTGTGGAATGGTACAAATCGCTGAACATCAGCTGTGACTCAGCTTCCACGTACACTGGAACCTCTGGCGCTTACTACTCCCCATCTACGGGAACTGCCGGAACTATGAGCTATTGTGCGACAGTCGATGACTCGGGAGTTCCTGGATACTCCTCTTTGTCCAATGCAGTGAAAGTGATCGTAAATGGGCCCCTAAACATCTCCTCATTCACAGCAGCTCCGAATGTTGCCACACTCGGAGATACGATCTACCTTAACGTGACTGTCACCGGTGGCTCCTCACCGTACTTCTATACATACACTGGGTTGCCAGCCGGGTGCAGTTCCCATGATGCGTCCAGCTTACCGTGTACACCCGCATCAGTATGCAACTGCACGGTTACCGTATCCGTTACAGACGGTGTTGGCGACTCCGCCAGTTACATGACATCATTCACTGTGACCACAAACACCACTCAGTTAGTGGTATCAGAGTTTGTGGTCAGCCCAGCCAGTATCAGCGTCGGTTCTCTGACGAACTTCACGGTGGCCACGAGAGGTGGGGTGGGTAGTCTGAACTACCACTATAGTGGCCTTCCACCCGGTCAATGTCAAGCACTGGACGTCCCGAGTTTTCCCTGTCGGCCCTCTTCGGCAGGAGTCTTCAACGTGACTGTCACCGTGATCGAACAGGTTGGTCATTCTGCCTCAGATAACACAACCTTGACAGTGACGCAGGTAGCCGGGGGACCCCAGGTTGTATCGTTTACCTTCTACCCATCGGTATTAGTGATAGGTTCTGCAACGACGGCCTCGGTCACCATCACTGGGGGAATCGGAAGCTTCACTTACTCCTACGAGGGCTTGCCACTAGGCTGCGTAAGCATGAATGAGTCTACGTTTAGTTGCACACCCACACTGGAGGGGATTTACACCGTCCGCGTGTTTGTGAACGATTCGGTTGGACACAGCGCCAGCGCAACGACCAAGTTGTTTGTGGAATCGGGCTACTTGACAGCCGTCCTCTCGGCTAACGAAACCCAGATCACTGCTGGTGGGTCGATTTCCTTGACAGTGGTGATATCTGGGGGATTCGGGCCTTACGTAATCGTCTGGTCCGTAAACGGGTCGAACGTTAGTCAGGCGGGGACCACATTGACTCTCTCGATTGCCCATCCGGGAACATACTCGTACGTCGCATGGGTCAGGGACTCTCAGAACGTAGTAGTCAGATCCAATGTAGTCCTAGTGAAGGTCGTCTCACCTAATGTGAGTTCGGCTGGTCAAGCCTTCCCTTGGTGGTTTTTGGCATTGGTTCTTCTTATCGTGATTGGTATCACTGCTTTGTTGATCGGTCTTCTCCTGAGAAGTCGTAGAGACGATGGAGGCG
>JAKBKR010000173.1 GCA_021832495.1 bacterium
GGTCGACGGATATCCCATGACGCCCGAGCTCCTCGGCCGTCTGACCCCCGATCGCAGCCACACGCCACGGGTTGAAAGGGTTCGCTTCGGAAGGCGGATCCGGGTCCACTTCCATGAACGCCAGGGTAAACCGCACCGCGTTGGCGCTCGTGAACACGACCCATCCCCCTTCTGGTGGGGGATCCCGAAGCGCTCGCTGCAGGGTGAGACGGTTCTCCATGATCGGGACGAGCTCGAGGAGGAAGATTTCCCGCCACTCTTCACCCCAAGAGGAGGGCGCTACGATGGGCTCGATGTCCGTGAGGGCACCCACTCGCAAGATGATGATCATCGCACTACGGGACCGATGATGAAGAACCCGATGAGCAGCAGCATCAGCACGGTGAACGCGACCCACGCCAGTGGGCGATCCCCCGCCTTTCGGAAGTACCACAAACCCGTGAACACTCGGGCGATCGGGGTAACGGCAAGGACCAAGATCCCGAGCGTCATGAAGGCCTCGGAGTGCAGGCCTAAAAGTCCATTGACGAGCCCCTGCGGGGAGATGTATCCTTCGATCGGGTTGTTCTGGATAAGCTGGTCCGGTGTGATGGAAGTATACCGGGCGAGGTACGTGGCCAGGGCCCCGAGCAAGACGGCCAACGCGAGGGCGAGCCCGACCCGGAGGACCAAGGCCATCGTGGAGTACGCTTCCTGAGAAAGCTCGGACATTGGTTCGCTCAATGCAGCACCCCGATCCCTCGCAAGATCACCTCTACTGCGAGCACGGCCAAGATGGGAATGAAGATGAGGCGGACGAACCGGTTCGTGAGCCGGGGAAGCATTTGACTGCCTCCCCAAGACCCGAGGGCGGTACCGATGGCGACCGGAGTGGCCAAGGCCGGGTTGATGTAGCCCGCTGCGAAGAGGACAGAAACGCCCGCGGCCACGGTAACCCCGATCATGAAATTGCTTGTGGCGGTCGCCACCTTCATCGGTAGCCGCAGGTAGTGCTCGAGGGCGAGCACTTTGAGTACCCCGCTCCCGATCCCGAACATTCCGGAGATGATCCCGGCGCAGAACATGGTCGCCAAACCCTTGCGCGTGTCCTCCGCCTGATAGCGCACTTCCCGTTTCAGGCGGAGGTCCTCATAGCGACCCTTCAACCGGAATCGTTGCGAAAGGGCGTCAGGATGTTGATTGATCGGGAGTTCTTCCCCCAGTCGCTTCAGCGTGCCCGGGAGCGTCAGCAAAAGCACGGCCCCCAACAGAACGAGGAGAACGGAGACGAGTCCACTTTTCGCCAGAAGTATGGTGGCGACGATGCCCACGAAGGCCCCGGGCACGGTGGCGATCTCAAGGAACATCCCGATCCGAATATCTGTCAAATGATCGTGGACGTACGCCGACCCGCTGGTGATCGAAGTAGCGAGCACGCTGACGGCGCTTGCCCCCACGGCTTCCACGAATGGGACGTTGAAGAAGATGAGGAGGACCGGCATCACGAGAAACCCGCCTCCGAGCCCACCGAGGGAACCAAGAAGTCCCGCCGCCGCGGCCACGAGGAAGAGCACTAGGAGGAAAGTCAATATGGTGCTCATCTTCCGTTCCGACCTCCGGAAAGGCGTTCCGAGCGGTCTCAGCCCTTCTTTTTGGCGAGAAGCTTCAGGATCGCTTCGGCAGGCTCACCGTTCGAGTCGCGCAAGGCCGTGACGGCGGTCGTCCGGTCGCATCCCGCCTGGCCCATGACGAGGTCGATGTCCTCCTCGGGAGGTCCCGAGGGGGATACCGGGGCAGAGGATTGGTCCGGGGAAGTCCCACGGGGGCGGGAATGCGGTTCGCCCACGATCTGGAATGTCTTCATCCCCTGGACCGTCACGAGGGTCACTTCGGGATGATCGAGGACGACCTCCTCCGCCTTGCGGCGTATGATGACCTGCTCGACGTCTTCGAGGGCCTCCGTGGTCATGCCCATCTTGCGCATGGCGAGGCGCATGCTGCGTTCGTTGAGGCGGCCCGATGGCATCATCGCTTTCGGGACGGGCCATTGGGTCGGTCCCGCGAGGGCACGCTCCCAAGCGTGGTCCGCATACGATCCTCGAGCTCGTTTTCCCCCGGCACCTCGGTGTCACGGGTAATGAGGTCCCGCCGGGGTACTTGGCGACGTTTCGTTCGGGAGTAACTCTTGGCTTCCCGCACCTGGCGTTCCAACTCGGCCATTAGGGCTGCGACCGCCGCCTGCAAGTTCCAGTCGGTCCGTGCCGCGTGGAACGTACGGGACTTTTCCGTGATCAGGCGACCCTCGAGTGACACATCGGCGAGGCGGTGGGAGGCGTGCGGGGCCACATGGATCGATAACATGGTCGGTTTCTCGGCATGGGCGATCCGCTTGAGGCTCCTACTGATGACCCGGTCCATATCGGATAGTAGGTAGGGGTCGGTTGCCGGCCCAAGCCCGGAGAGCTGGACGTAAGTCCCTTCCACGGACTTTCGCTGGCCCACCACGAAGGAGAGCACGTCGGATTGCGATAGGACTCCCACCGGTGCATCATGATCGACGACAAAAATGCTCGAGATACGGAAACGCGTCATGAGCCGTGCGGCATCGCGCAGGGTCGATTGCTCCCCGACCGTGGGCGGGTCAGGCCGCATGATGCTCCGGACCAGAGCCCCGGAGGCGGCTTGGGTCTCGCCGATGTCGCGGTGCCCCTTCTGGACCGGGCGCCAAAGGGCATCTCCCAATTCGTCCAGCCCTACGACGCCAAGAAGGCGGTTCTTGGAATCGATCACGGCTGCGGGACGGTGCTCGAGGGTACTAGCCACCCGGACCAGCGTTGCACAGGTGTCCTTTTCATGGAAAATGTTGGAGATCGGGTTCATAAGGTCCCGTATCGGTTGTGCCGAGACCTCCGGTACCGACATGACCGCCTTCATGATGTCGGTGCTGGAGACAATCCCGATGAGCTTCCCCTGGCGCGGGTCGATGACGCAGGCGGCCCGGCTCTCGGAGGCCAACAAACGCTCTGCGACCTCCACCAATGTCGCCTTGGGTGGAACGGTGGGAGCCACGGACATGATGTGGGCCACCTTCGTGGTCAGGGATATCTTGTTCCGGCGGCCGATGGCATCGTACGGGAGCAACCCCACGAGCTTTCCCCGGGCCGTGACCGGTAGCTCATGGATCCCGTGGGCCCGCATCAGCCCGAGCGCGGTGGAGAGCGTCTCTTCCGAATCGATCGTGATGGGGTCCGGCGTCATCGCCTCCATTGCCAAAGGCCAACTATCTGTCATGTTTCCTCTCACCCGACCGAGACTCGATTGGTAAAAAAAGGGAGCGCTTGCGACGGACCACCTCAGCCCCGGCCCGGCAACCGCTACGAAGGCACTGTTCCAGAGGGAGCCCGGCGAACCATCCAGCATAGAACCCGCCACGGAATGCATCCCCGGCCCCGGTCACCGAGCGGACGGTTCGGACCGGGAAGGCAGGGCATTCCGCGGAGCCGCCTTTAAAATGAGCGAGGGCCCCCCTCTCGCCCCGGGTCTCCACCACCAAGGGCACTTTCTCGATGAGCCCTTCGGTCCGGGCCACTCCCAAGGCCTGGGCCGCCCGGCGGAGTTCATGGTGGTTTCCAAAGAGGATCTCCGAAAGGCGCAGCAACTCTTCGAGTTGTCGTGGTGACCAGCGGTAGTGGATCTCCTGGGCGGGGTCGGCCGAAACGTGAATACCGTGCCTCTGAGCAAGGTGGGCCACACGTAACTGATAGACCGGGTCCCCCGTGTTGAGATGCACCCACCCGACCCCTTTGAGAGAGGGGAGGGGCTCGGCGCCGGTGTCGGCCATCGCTGCTTGGTCAATGAACGTGAACTGGCGATTGCTTGCATCCCGTGCGATCCAGCAGGTGGGGGTCAGCATACCCGGACGCACGGCAACCCGGGTCAGGTCCACCCCCTCCTGCTCAAGCAACGTCCGGAACTCGGAGGGAAAGTCGCTACCGATGAAAGCGGAGATGCCGGTCCGGACGCCGAGATGAGCACTCCAGCGGGCTACGTTCCCCGCCGTCCCTCCAAGGTAAACGGCGTGGTGTTCGATCGGGACCGTACGATCGGCTGCGGGCAGCTCCCGGACGCTCACCTCGTGGTCCAAGTTCAAATGACCCACGCACAGGAGGTCGAGTGGGCGGGTCCCGCTTGCCGCAGTGCTCCGGCGACTCACCGCCCCCCTCCCCGGGATTCGATCACAAGGTGGAAGGGGATCGCGGACGCCGAATGGGTAATGGAACCGCTCGAGGCGAGGTCCGCTCCGGAACGGGCGTACGCGGCGATGTTCTTCCGGGTGATTGAACCTGTGGCCTCCAGCTCCACGCCTTCTCGAAGACCTAAGCGCCCCAGGGTCCGGTGTATCTCCCGGACCTCGGCGGGTGTCAGGTTGTCCAAGAGCAGTCGTTCGACCCCTACGCGCCGAGCCTCGACCGCCTCTCGGACCGAATGAACCTCCACCATGCATGGAACCCGATGGCGACGAGCATACTGGGTGGCCGCGACCACGGCGGGGCGGAATCCCACGAGCCGAGCATGCGTCCCTTTGACCAGGATGGCATCGGAAAGGTCCCTACGGTGGGGTTCTCCCCCTCCATGGACCACCGCAGCCTTCTCAAGATCACGCAGCCCCGGCAACGTCTTTCGCGTGGCCGCCACCCGGAACTGCGGGTTGGCTTGGCGGGCCGCTTCGCCCAAGGTGTGTGTGGCCGTGGCCACACCCGATAGATGCATCAGCAGATTGAGGAGGGTTCGCTCCACAGCGAGGACCGTCCGGGCGGGCCCATCGAGCGAGAGGATTGCTTGTCCGGGAGAAATGGCGTGCCCGTCGGGCAGGTGCGGAACGGCGCGAAGTCCTGCCGAACGCGCGAGTGAACTCGCCGCTTCCACACCGCTCAACACCCCTTTTCCCTGGCAGACGAGACGCGCCCGGACTGAGAGCTGCGGCGGCAATGTAGCCATCGAGGTGATGTCATGGGGGAACCGGTCCTCGGAAAGGAAGCGGCGGAGCTGTTCCGGGGGAGGGCTACTCCTCATGCCGAACCGCCTTCCGGAATCGATCGATGTCCTGCTTGAGGTCCGGCCGCAATTCTTCGAAGTGATGGGCCTCGATCTCCTCGAGCCTCTTGCGGGCCCCTTCCCGGTCCCCCTTCAGCAGATAGAGCTCCCCCTGACGGAAGAGCACCTCCATCTGGTCGGGTTCGAAGCCGACCTCCTTGGCCAGCCGGAAGGCCTCTAGGATCTCGAGTTCCGCCCCGGTGAATTCACC
>JAKBKR010000174.1 GCA_021832495.1 bacterium
CCCGCGCACATAGGGAGAAACCCGCAAGGTCCAGCATGACCAAGCCCGCGAGACCCCCCGTGACAAAGAGCCCGAGGATGAGGGCGACGGCGTTCGAGGGGACCCGGAGGTACAGGAAGGCGATCCCGCTCCCGATCGGCCCGGCCACCGGTGGAATGAGCCAAAGGAAGATGCGCTGGGAGCGGAAGAGCCGGAGGATCTCCCAGCGGGCGTTCGCGACGAAGGCGCTCATGACTCTTCCCTTCCCACCCGCTCGAGGTACCGCTCCTCCAACCGGTTCCGCGCGCTCTCCGCGCTGACGATCGGGATCCCCCCCGTCACCAATCGCTGGATGAGGGCGCTCTGCGCTGCCTCGTCGCCCGTGAACCGGAGCGTGACCTCCCGTGCCTCACGCTGTTCGACCGCCACGTCGGGGCCGAGGATGGCCCCGACGGACTCTAAAGTCACCGGGGAAAGCGTCCGGACATGGAGGACGATGGTTTGCTCCCCGGCTTCCCCTCCCACCCGGTCATCTACCGGTTCATCCCCCACGACCCGGCCGTTCCGGAGAAAGAGCACCCGATCGCACACCGCCTCGACATCCTCAAGGAGGTGCGTGGAGAAGAACAGGCTCACCCCATTCCGATGAAGGTCCCTTAGGAGAAGTCGAAGGTCCCGACGGGCGACAGGGTCCAGGCCCAGGGTAGGCTCGTCGAGGAGCAGGACCTCGGGGTCCCCGATCAGGGCTCCGGCGACCTGAAGCCGCCGGAGCCGCCCGGTGCTCAAGCTTCCCAAGGGATGGGAGAGGTCTTCCGCCACCCCGAGAGCCCGGGCCACACGCTCCACGGCGCGGCCCCGCTCCAGCCGGGAGACCCCCTTGATCTCGGCCATGTATCCGAGCATGTCCGCGCCGGTGAGGTACGGAAGGACCCCGGGGGTCTCGATGAGCAGCCCGAGGTGTGCGAGGGCGCGGCGGCGGTCGTGGGCGGGGTCTACCCCGCCCACGGAAACGGTGCCGGCGTCCGGGTGCGCCAACCCCGAGATGATCCGGAGGGTAGTGGTCTTCCCCGCCCCGTTCGGACCGAGGTAGCCCACGGCCTCGTTCCGGTGGAGGCGGAAGGACACCGATGCGAGCGCTTCCACCGTACCGTATCGCTTCTGGACGCCGTCGAGAGTGATGATCGGGTTCCCGGGCACGCGGGCACGATGTTCCGGGAGGAGATTACCTCTTGGCCTATCGTTCCGCGGGAGCCCGATCGTCCCGGGACCCGAGGACATGGTCCCATGCGCGCCGGGCCGCACCGGCCATCGGCAGTCGCCCGAGGTCCGACCGCGGAACCCACCGATGACCCCGAGGATGTTCCGACCGGGCACCCACGGTTGCGTGAAAGACGGTGATCTCACAGACGAAGTGGCTGTACCCGTACCGGAACGTTCCGACCGCCCGAAGTTCACCGGTGGACCGAGGGCTCCAGCGCCGGAATGCGCGCCGGGCGGCTGCCGCGGGGGATCCCCCGGCCCGGACCGGGATCTCCGGGAATTCCCAAAGCCCGCCGAGCAGTCCCTCGGGAGGACGCTGGTGTACGAGGACCCGTCCCTTGTTCTCGAGCACGAGCACCGCCATGGGGACGCAACGACGGGAAGCCCGGGCGTGTCGCCGGGGGAGTACCCCCGGGTCCGGCAGCTCGCGATACGCCCAGCAATGCGGGGCGATCGGGCAGACGGTGCATCGCGGTGAACGGGGGAGGCAGACCGTCTCCCCCAGTTCCATGATCGCCTGCGCGGAACGTCCAGGGTGAACGGCAGGCAGATCCCGCTCGAGACGGTCTTTGAGGCCTTGGCGAACGGGAGCGCGGGCCGGGTCCCGGCGCTCGCCGTAATAGCGGGTGGCCACCCTGAGGACGTTCGCATCCAGGCCGAGCACGGGAATCCCGAACGCCTGGCTTGCGATGGCCCGGGCCATGTACTCGCCGATCCCGGGGAGGGTTTCGAGGTCGCTGACCGAGGAGGGCAGGCGTCCGCCCCACCTCCGCACGACATCCCGGGCGGCCCGATGCAGGTTCCGGGCCCGCGCATAGTAACCGGCTCCCTCCCAGACCTTGAGTACCCGGGAGAGCGGGGCCCGGGCCAAGGCCCGCACGGTCGGAAAGGCCCGCAGGAAGCGCCGGTAGTACGGGACCGCCTGCGCCACCCGGGTCTGTTGGAGCAGCACTTCCGCCACCCAGATGGCATAGGGTGAAGGGCGGAGACGCCACGGGAGGGGCCGGGCGTGCGTGTCGTACCATCGGAATAGGTCCTGGGCGAACAGGGGGGGTTCCCCTCGGGGCTCCCCCGCGCGCACGACGGTCAGTGGGTTTCCACGTCGGCGGAACGGTGCGATTCCCGCTGTTGCAGGAGGTCCCCCGGCGGGATCGTCGTGATGTCGATGCCCTTCATGGGTTCGCCAAGGCCGGTGCTCACTTCGGCAAGGCGCGCCGAGTCGGTGTAGTGCAATGTGGCCTCCACGATGGCATGGGCGACCTTCTTCGGGAACTTGGCCTTGAAGATGCCGCTGCCGACGAAGACGCCATCGGCGCCCAGGAGGCGCACGAGCGCCGCGTCCGCCGGAGTGGCGATCCCCCCCGCGGCGAAGTTGACGACCGGCAACCGTCCCAGCTCCCGGACCTCCTTGACGAACTCGAGGGGGACCCGTTCGGCCGACACGAACTTTCGGATCTCGGTGTCATCCCCCTGGCGCAACATCACGATCTCATCGTGGATGGCGCGCAGGTGGCGGACGGCCTCGACCACGTTGCCGGTCCCGGCCTCGCCCTTCGTCCGAATCATCGCGGCCCCCTCGGCGATACGCCGCAGGGCCTCGCCCAGGTTGCGGGCGCCGCAGACGAAGGGGACGTGGAAGGCCTTCTTCTCGATGTGGTAGAATGGGTCGGCGGGTGTCAGGACCTCGGATTCGTCGACCATGTCGACGCCGAGCTGTTCCAGGATCCGGGCTTCGGCCGTGTGGCCGATCCGGGCCTTGGCCATGACGGGGATGCTGACGGCATCCATGATCTCGCGGACCTTCTTCGGGTCGGCCATGCGGGCGACCCCACCCTGGGCCCGGATGTCCGCGGGGACGCGTTCTAGGGCCATGACGGCGACGGCCCCCGCCTCCTCGGCGATGCGGGCCTGCTCGGCGGTCGTGACATCCATGATGACCCCGCCCTGCTGCATGCGGGCGAAGCCGCGCTTCAATCGTTCGGTCCCCGTACGGGGAGGCGCCATCACGCTCATGGTATCCTCGATCGGGCTACCGGTCCGGGACTATTTAACGGAAGTGGCGATTCTCCGGCCCCGGTGGTATCGGGAGAGCATGGCCATCTCGTCGGCCATCTGGGTGAGGGCCCTCCGCTTCGAGGGGTCCCGGTCGAACTTCGACAGCGCCCGGAAGAAGAGGCCCATCAGGTACGGCTTCATTGGAGGTCGTGGGCGAACTCGGAAAGGATGGTCATGGCCCGGCCGATGTTCTCTCGGGAGTTCGCGAACGAGAACCGGAGATGGCCCTTCCCGAGCGACCCGAACGCGGAGCCGGGCGTGCACAAGAGCCCGCGCTGGAGGAGCCCATGCGCCGCCTCCACGTCCGTCATGTCCCAATCGAAGCTCGGGAACGCGTAGAACGCCCCGGTCGGTGGAACGCAATGCATCCCCGGGATCGACCGGAGGTACTTCACGATGAAGTCGCGGCGGTGACGGAACTCCCGCACCATTGCCGCCACATCGGCCGCCCCGTCTTGCAACCCTTTGAGGGCCGCGATCTGCGGCGGCGTCGGCGCGCACGCGACGAGGTGGTAGTGGATCTTGTCCGCTTCGGTGAGGAACTCCTTCTCTCCGAGCATGTACCCGAGGCGCCAACCCGTCATGGCGAAGATCTTGCTGAACGAGTTCACGACGATGACCTTGTCGAGGCGTCCCCAGAAGCTGGTGTAGGGCTCGCTCAGGTATTGGATCTGATCGTAGACCTCGTCGGAGATGATCGTGAGGTCGTGATCGAGCGCGAGCTTGACGAGGCGGTCCACGACCTTCCGGGGAAACACTGTGCCGGTCGGATTGGAGGGCGAGTTCACGACGAGCGCCGTGGTCCGCCGGGTGATCTTGCTCTCGATCTCGTCGAAGTCCGGCAAGAACGCGTTCGACTCCTTGAGCGAGTAGAAGACCGGACGGGCGTCGGCCATCCGGGCATGTTGTGCGTAGAGCACGAATCCCGGGTTCGGGACGAGCACCTCGTCCCCGGCCTCGTAGAGCGTGAGCGCCGCGACGGCTAGCGCCTCTGATCCGCCGACGGAGATCATGACGTTGTCCCGGCTGGCCGGGCCGTAGCGCTCCTCGTAGATCCGGGCGATGGTGTCCCGCAACGGGATGATCCCGCGGGTCGGGCCGTACTTGTTGAACCCCTCGCGGACCGCTTGGAAGAGCGCCTCCTTGACCATCTCGGGCGGGTTGAAGTCCGGTTCACCCAGACCGAGGTTGACTGCATCCGGCGGGGCCGCATCGAACATCTTGCGGATGCCCGACATTTCCAGGTTCCGAGCTCGTTCCGAGATCATGGCCTTGGGGATAGATGTACCTCCGCGGTCCCGGATAAAGGCATCACCGTGAGAAGCTCTGTCACGCAGGCTTCGCTTCTCCGGAGGTTCCCGTCGGGCGGTCATTCACCCGGAAAGGGGCACGGGGGGATGAGGCTTTGCTAGGAGCGCCCAAAGTATCGCCCCCGAGGTCGCACCGAGGAAGACGAGCACACCGAAGGCCCAAGAGCCCGGGAAGAGCCCGGTGGCTAGGGCCGCGCCCCAACCTGCGGTCGTCACGACAAGGGCGAGGGCCAAGACCGAGGGCATCAGACGTTGCGGGGACCGGTCCCGTCCACGGTAGGCTGAGAGGACCATGGCCAGGACACAAAGAAGAAGGGCGAAGGCGATCCCCTCATGGACCGAGCCACCCAGGTCCCCCGTCGATAGGACGCACGTCGGGCTCCCATGGCAGGACGCCGGGCTCGTTCCCGTGACGAGCACAAAGCCGGCACCCCCCACGATCAAGCCGAGGGACGCCACGGCGAACCATGGAAAAAGGTCCTTCCTTCTCTCGGAGAAGGGAGATGCTGTTGTGCCGGATGACGGTGGCCGGGCAGGATCGGGCACCCCTTGCGGGATCGCAACCATCTACTTGACGGAGCCCGACCGGGGTCCTGACCTGTGTCTTGAGGAGGGTTTCAACAGCTAATGGGAAAAAATGTAAACATGCCAGAATCCATCCATGGGATAGCGAG
>JAKBKR010000175.1 GCA_021832495.1 bacterium
CGTTGGTATCCGGTCATAATTCAGGTCGATGGATCCCCTCAAATTGCTCCCGCGGGAAGGAGTATCTCCCATAGACCTCAATATGCTCTCATAGTACGGGGCTCGGGGCCTCTGCCACCTTCAGTTCTCTTCCATAGGTCGAGATATTGTCGTAGACGATGGCGTCCAGTAGTATCATCGACGCCAGCAGGGTCTTCTACCTCCTGCCCCGTTCACCATTCCGGCTTGACCATCCATGCTGGCATCTGGCTACTCATTCTTGGAGGTCCTCAGCTCACATGAGTAGCTCGATCACAGACCGGGAGGTAGGCGCATCTCCGGCACTTCGGAACGGTGGGGATAGCCTCACCACCGTAGGGTTCACGGAACCGGGCCACCCAATCGGACAGTTCCTGACGAGCTCCCCCGTCCCACGCCACCTTTCGCGGGATCCCGTCACTGTAGATCAGCAGCCCGTAGGGCGGCGCCGCTCCGTAGCGGTCCTCGACGATCTGGCAATAGGCGTAGAGCTGGAGGACGTGGGAGAAGTACGGTGGGCGTCCGGGCGGGGGCCCCCGGGAAGACTTCACCTCGACGGGGACGACCCTCCCATCAGGGGATCTCCGGAGCTCGTCCGGCCGGCCCACGAGACCGTGGACCTGGCTGGACATGGTGGCCACCCTGCCCACCGTAGCCGAAGTCACGGGTCCGTCCACAGCCACCACCGGCCCCGCGATGGCCTTCGGCGATAGCGCCCGGTAGATGGCCCAGATGATGATGAAGACTATGACGAGGATCAGAAGGGCAACAAGTGGGTCCACCAAAGCACCTCCGGGAGGATTGGGAGCGCAACCCGGCCACAGATGCGTGGGCCCTGACCATGGTCTGCCGTGATCAGAAAAGGCAGAGCCACCATCGCACTGGTCACGGTCGGCGCCTCCCTCGCACCGGGCCGGTTGGGGGAAGCGCTAAGGCTGGCTCGGCAAGTGGCGCCGGGCCCAAGTGAGTATCCTCTCCGCCTGCGCTACCAGCCGTGCGGCTTCACTAGGTTCGACCTCCCGGTCCTCGTACTCGATAAGGTTCCTGAGGTGCAAAACGTCCCGGATTTGGCGGACCTTCTCCTCGCCTCCCTCTAGTCAGAGTCCCCGAACCAACTCGGTCACCTCCTCATGTCCTTCGGCCGCGGACCGGATACCATGATGGGAGGAGGTGAGGGAGTCGCATGTCTAGATCACAGCGTGGATGGCGGCCAACCCGGCCCCATTGACATTGCCTGAGCCAAGGGCAAGAGAGGCAAGTCGGGCAAAGTCTGTGGCCTTGCGTAGCTATGTGCTATACGCTCCTTGAGGAGCGTCCCTAGTTCGACCCATAGGTTTGGGTGGCGTCACTTGACGATCCACCCCTCGATCTGGAGATTCCTCAGGAGGGCCTGGTTGCGGGGGCTACGGACCTCGTCCCTGGTATACGTCAATGTCGAGAGGGGATTCCCATAGCGCAGGAAGACCTTGGATCCCAGCTTCTCCAGATCAGGTTGAATCTTTTCCTTGTCCCGTTCCCGGGTCACTTCAATGAGCAGGTCGATGTCGCTCCGGCTGCTCTCCCGACCCTGCGCGATGGAGCCATACACCACGGCGCGGAGGATCTTGGGCGATAGCAGACCTGCTCGCAATGTTTCCAACAGATCCTCCCTCAAGGAATCCTCCTTTCGGAATACTTCGCGGACGACAGGGACGAGGACGTGCTCCACCTCAAGCCTCCACAGGAAAGCCCGACCCGCCCGGTGCATGTGTGCGATACCCGCCCGCTCAAGGTCCTTGAGGGCCCCGATCGCCTGGGGTACGGAGGAGCCTGACAGTCGGGCCACCTCCCGGCCTGTGGACTCGCGAGAAAGGAATCGGCAAAGGACCCGAAGCACCTTCATTCGGGAGGAAGAGGCGAAGAGTTCGTCCATCGGGCGCTGGAATCGCATAATGTTAAGATACCCTGAGATACCCTGACATATGTCAGGGAATTCTAACATTGAAACTTGCCCCTGCTCCCCGGTGACGTGCCCGGTGGGAAAAAGACCCGGGTCCGGCAACCTGCCCCTCTGGCCCATCTTGTGGTCCACCGCTTGAGCCGGCAACCTTTTAATCGGGGGCGGTCAGTGTAAGCCACGGAACATGGCCTCGACAACTTCACCATCCCCCTCTGCAAAGCCCGTCCCTTCACTGGAGGGACTCCACCGTGTCGAGAACCGGGTCTCGAACTCCTACGTGCTGCGTGATCCGGACGGCATCTACCTCATTGATACCGGGTTTCCCGAGTCGGCCAAGGAGATTGTCTCCACCCTCTCGAGCGTGACGAAGGGGGAGAAGGTCCCTGTCCGTGGTATCCTCCTCACCCACCAACACCTCGACCATGTAGGCGGGGCTGCCCGTCTCCACTGGCTCACCGACGCCCCTGTGAGCGCCCACCGGTTCGACACGCCGGCCATAGAAGGTGTTGGGCCCCTCGTCGGTCCTCCCCTAATCGTTCAACTCATGCGCAAACCTGCGGTCAAGGTCGCAAACATCCTCCAGAATGGAGACACCGTGGGTCCCTTCACCGTCTTCCACGTTCCTGGCCACACACCGGGCAGCGTAGCCTACTTCCACAAGGCCCGGGGTCTTCTCTTCACGGGAGACTCCTTGATTGTGGGGAAGAGGGGGCAGCCTACCCTTAGCCGGCGCAACTTCAGCTACGACGCTGAGGAGGCGGCCGTCTCCATGCGCAAGTTCGCGGGTCTCACCATTGAGGCACTTCTCCCTGGCCACGGGGAACCCATTACCAAGGGAGCCTCGGAGCAGCTCGCTTCCGCTGTGGAGCGGCTGGGCAAGGTGGAGACGAAGGAGGACAAGACGTTCTTCGGGCCGGATGGACGGCCCGAGATCCATCCCGGCATGCCCGGGTGGAGGGAGGGATAGACTTTTAAACTGGGCACTTGTCGCCCACGTTCCCGCAACAATACATGACCGAATCCGTCTACCGACGCTACAGCGCTTCGTTCCAGCAGTCCCTGAGCCCTGAGGGGGCCCACTGGAAGCGGGAGCGGCTCTTCCTTTGGAGGCAGGAGCACGCCATCAAGCGGCTGGAGCGGCCTACCCGTATCGACCGGGCCCACGCCCTTGGCTGGCGCTCCAAGCCCGGTTTCATCATGGTCCGTGTCCGCGTTCGGCGCGGCGGTCAGGGCAAGCGGCACATCATCGCGGGTCGGCGCCCCAAGCACAAGGGTATCAACAAGATGACCCTCTCGAAGTCCATCCAGCGCATCGCCGAAGAGCGGGCGCAGCGGAAGTACCCCAACCTGGAGGTCATCAACTCCTACTGGGTCGGGGAGGATGGCAAGGACAAATTCTACGAAGTGATCCTCGTCGACCGCGCACACCCGGTCATCGTCAACGACCCCCGGGTGAACTGGGTCCTCGACCGGGCGAACAAGGGGCGCGCGTACCGCGGCCTCACAAGCGCCGGGAAGAAGGGCCGCGGACTGCGCTGGAAGGGTAAGGGAGCCGAACGCATGCGCCCGTCCCGGAAGGCCAACCGGAAGACCGAGGACCGGACGCACGTCAAGGTCATCCCGTAGTCCTCAGTGCGCTTCCGAAGGTAGCGGCTCGCGGTAGAGCTCCGAGTTTCTCTCGGCCCATGTGGCGAGCCCTTCGACGCTCACCAGGTCTCCGCGAACGGTACGTGCCATGCGGCGCCGGATCTCCGTGTCTACCGGAAGCCCTGAGCCATGGAGCCTGCGAACCAGGTGCTGGGAGAGCTGTCCCCCTTTCCCGTCCCAGTCGGTAAGAATCACGACCGGGCGCCTACGTTCGATGAGGCCCTCCGCAAGCTCGAGCAGGCTCCTTCCCCCGTTTATGAGCACGATGGATTCCGGTGGAAGCCCTATCCGGGCGAGCGCCCGGCGATCCTTCACCCCCTCGACCAGCACGAGGCCACCCTCTTCGAGGACGACCTGGCGGAGCTGCGCGAGGGCGGAGAGGAATTCCAAGAACTTCTCACGGGTGGTCATCGGCCGTTCTCCACTCTGAAGAGGGGGTTCTCTCTATAAAACCGCAAGGAAGGAGAGGTCCCTATTCCTGGAGCGCCCGGTCCCGGCGGTGCTTGCGCACGATCACCGCTACCGCCACGGCCCCGACCACGACCACCCCGGCGATGAGGGCCCAGTCAGTGACGGCCGTCGGGTTGGTAGAGGCGGTGTTGTTGGGAGGAGGCACGATCGCGTTCTTCACCACGAGGGTGTAGGTCCCGAACACCTGCTGGCCCGAGCTGTCGGATACCGCGACGGTGACCGTGAAGTTACCTGCGGCCCCCGGCACGCACTTCAGCGAGGCGACGTCCGCGGAGGTGCATCCCTGAGGGAGACCCGTGAAGGAGTAGGTGAAGGGTCCCTGTCCCCCGCTCGTCGTGACGTTGAGGTAGGTCGCTTCCCCCACGTAGTCCGGGTTCTGGCTCGCCGAATATCCGACGATCGCGAGAGTGGGGGCCGAGGAGGTCACCGAGACGGAGGTGCTTGCGTAGACCAAGTGTCCGAGGGCGTCGGTCACCTTCAGCTGCACGCTGAAGGTCCCCGTGGCCGTCGGGGTGCAGTTGAGTGTGCTCGCGTTAGCCGAGGTGCACCCGGTCGGAAGCCCCGAGTAGGAATAGGAATAGGGGGATTGCCCGCCGGTCACCACCGCGCTGAGGTAGGTCGTGCTACCGACAGATACGGAGGCAGGGGTGGCCACGAAGGAGGTCACCGTGGGATAGCCGGAGGGGCTGGTCACCTGGAGGGTGGCCGTCTTGGTCGCGGTGTGCGACCCGGCATCGGTCACCTTCACTGTGATCGTGAAGTTCCCGGCCGCGGTCGGGACACAGGTAAGGGAAGCCTGGTCTGCGGAGGCGCACCCGAGGGGAAGGCCCGTGTACGCGTAGGTGAGGGGTGCGGTTCCCCCCGTTGCGCTCACGTTGAGGTACGCGGTCCCGTTCACGGCGACCGTGGAGGGAGCGATGGTGAAGCTGGAGATCGTAAGGGAACCCGAAGTGGCGGGAGAGACGGTCAGAGAGGTGGAGCCGTTCGCAACCCGTCCCGCGGCATCGGTCACGGTCACCTTGATCGAGAACGTACCCGCCGCGGTGGGTGTGCAGGGGATCGAGCTAGCGTTGGAGGAGGAACAGCCCGCAGGCAGCCCGGTGTAGGAGTAGGAGTACGGTGTGGTCCCTCCGGAGACCGTCGCGGCGAGCACAGAGGAATTCCCCAGTACGACGGTGGACGGAGTGGCGGTG
>JAKBKR010000176.1 GCA_021832495.1 bacterium
AGGGAAGGGACAAGCAATCGACGTAGTGACCCGGTTCTACATTCTTGCCTGGCACGTCTTCCAAGCTCGTGAGTTTCCCTTCGATGAGGCTCGTAAGCTCGCACTTAGCCTCGGGGTGGAGATGGATCACCTCACATCACGCTACTTGATTGAAAAGAGGGGGCAAGGGGTCCGTCTCGTCCGACCCGAGGAACGTGTCACCAATCGGACACTTCGTCCTGAAGACAAAGGGTTTGATTGGGACATCGACTACGTCCAGGCAGCCATTGCCACTTATCAGGATGGTAAGGGCCCCGCGTTAGCCAGGTTCCACACCCGGACCGGTGCTCTTCAGCGTGAAGGATACAGGGCCGCCATCGGACTCCTCCTCGATGTTCTTCCCCGTGCACAAGAGGTCACTGAATACCAAGCTCTTGAAGGCATGTGGCAGTCTGCCCTTCAGACTCAGGTTCCGCGTCGTGCTCGGACGGACCCGACCGGTGAGATGCAAAGCACTCTGGAAGAGCACGACGAAGGCATAGGGGAAGACCAAGCCGAGGAAGAGGAATAACCAGAATGTCTCTGCGAGACGTGCCTTATCGCGTCCAGTACGTCTCTGGTGTCGATAACCTGGTTGAGCAGTTCTACATACCCAGTCTAAAACAGGCAACTCTGTATCAACGTCGAACGGGATACTTCAACGCTCGAGCCCTGGCTCTTGCGTCTCGAGGGTTGTCCGCCTTGCTAAGGAAACCTCACTCAAGAGTTCAGCTCCTTTGCAGTGTCGAACTGGACCGAGAAGAGCAGGAAGTCATGGGAGACCCAGCCGCCTTCGTGGCACAGCACTCTGTCGAGATCCTTCATCTCTTGGACGAGCCCCGCGACGAGATAGAGAAGCGACGCCTGGGCCTGCTGGCCAAGCTGATTCAGGAAGGGAGACTCGAGATCAAGGTGGCCATCCCTCGCTCCGGAGGGATCTACCACGAGAAGGCGGGAATTTTTACCGATGCAGAAGGGAACCAAGTTGCCTTCAACGGGAGTGGGAACGAAACACCAGGAGGGTGGCTGCGTAACACAGAATCCTTCCATGTCTTCACGGATTGGCAGGAAGCCCGCCACGTTCAACCTGAGGTCGAGACGTTCCAGAGACTATGGGAGAATCGTCACGCGGGTACAGATGTAGTATCGCTTCCCGAGGCAGTCCGCCAACGGCTGATTCGGTTTGTAGAGTATGCACCGACCGAAGGGGAACCGTCCGATCCAGGCGACCCTGCATCCTCGAAAAATCCATTCGAATGGACGCCGGAACTCGCTTACGTGTTCGAGGCAATCCGGCTTTGGAACCGTCACGAGTTCGCGTACTCCGAAACTGGCATTCGGCCGTTCGAGCATCAGGATTACATTGCCTCCGCCGTGATTGATGATTGGCCTCCTCGATACCTTTTGGCAGACGAGGTTGGCCTTGGGAAGACCATTGAGACTGGTCTGATTCTCCGGGGTTTCCAGGGTGCAGGGAGAATTAGCCAGCGCCTACTCATACTCGCTCCGAAGAACCTGCTTGAGCAATGGCAAGGAGAACTTCTCACGAAGTTTAACCTTGAGGCATGGCGACTCGATGGGCGCTATGTCATGGCACCGAGATACTCACCGACTGATGCTATCATCAAGGAACCAGTAGATGCAGAGAACCCCTTCAGGTCGAAATCGATTCTGCTCGTGAGTAGTCAGCTCTTGCGGTCTGAAGAAAGGGCACAACAGGCCTGCGATCTCGAGTACGACCTCGTAGTAGTGGACGAGGCACACCATGCTAGGGCCCGCGGGAAAGGAGGGAGGCGTGTGACCAACCGTCTCCTAGACACATTGCAGGTGCTGCGCCTCCGAACCCAAGGTCTATTGCTCCTTACCGCAACGCCGATTCAGTTGGACCGACGAGAGCTATGGGATCTCCTAGCGCTCTTGGAACTTCCAGGGCGGTGGCAGGACGACGAAGCATTTGATCAGTTCTATGAGGAACTCAACGGCGAATCCCCTGATTGGCCCTTCATCTTCTTGATGGTGAATGAGGCTCGTCAGGTGTGGTCACCTAACAGAGCCGTGGAAGATGACCTTCGGGAGGATTTTCCCGGAGTGAACGTCTACCAACTCTTGGAGATTGTTGAGAAGAACGAAAGTCATCGTGTCAAGTCATTGAGCACGGGTGAGCTGGAGGCTCTACGAGTAATCTGCTACCGCTTGGCACCGTTGTATCGAATGGTCTTTCGCAACACACGTGAACTCCTGAAGCGATATCAGGCTGAAGGGAGGTTTCATGGCTCCCTTCCTGAACGTAACCCCAGTACGGTGAAGTTCCCCATGGACGGAACTCCCAAGAATCCTGGGGATCCATTCCCTCCCTCCTCCGAGTGGGGGTTGTACGAGAGGATATCCGACTACCTAGCGAATGCTTATGCACGGTACGAGAGGCTTCAGCGGGGGTTAGGGTTCCTTATGGTAACGTACCAGAAGCGTCTCACTTCGAGCTTCTATGCAATCCGCAGAAGCCTAGAGCGTCGTCGCGAGCGTCTGCAAGCAATCATTGATTCGGAGAATCCAGAGTCCCTCTTGCTGGAGGAGGATGAACTTCCAGAAGGCGACGACCCAGACGAACTTGAAGTCCCCTCGAACATCGACCTTTCCTCTCATTCACGAGAACTGGTGGAAGCTACTCGCAGCGAAGTGACTTACATCGATAGTTTCCTTGAGAATCTCCGAGAACTTCATAGAGACTCTAAGGCAGAGAGATTGGACGACCTGTTGCGTGAGGAGTTTGCCAAGGGGACACGCCAAGTAATCGTCTTCAGCCAGTTCAAAGACACCGTCCATTACCTTCGAGATCGTTTCCGGCAACAGTACACAGCCCAGGTTGGGTCATTCACTGGGGAAGGGGGCTCGTTCTGGCAGGATGACGATTGGCGGCTATGCAATAAACAAAAGATCCAAGAACTCTTCACCCAAGCGGGGGGACCTCTCCGGATTCTCTTCTGCACGGACGCAGCAAGTGAGGGGTTGAACCTCCAAAGTTGTTCAGTGTTAGTGAACTACGACCTTCCGTGGAACCCAATGCGTATCGAGCAACGCATAGGGCGAATCGACAGGATTGGTCAGGAGTCTCCGGTGGTCAGAGTTGCCACGATGCTGTACGAACAAACGGTGGAAACGCGGGTGTACGAGCGCTGTCTGGAAAGGATAGACTACTTCCGAACCGCCCTCGGCCACCTTCAACCAATCCTGCAAGAGACCGCCACCCTGATTCGAGAAGCGAGTTTAACTCCCAACCCTTCGGAGAGGGAAGACCTCATCAATGAGGTGGACAAGAGGCTAGATGCGCAGCAGAAGTCAGTAGCGGAAATCGACCAGCTTCTGAGGAATGAACGCCTATTGCGTAGCTATCGCCCAAGGTTGTCTGTAACCACTCGTGGTGTTCCGATTACACAGGACGACCTCGAAACTGCCTTACAACCAGTGCTCAGGGCACAAGGATGGTCCAAGCACGCCGAGGTGTGGTCCGATGGAACCCGCAAGATTACATTCGACCCTGTCTTACGCGACAGCCGCCCAACCGATGCCACCTATGTATGGCCAGGTTTTGTCTTGGCAACACTATTTCGTCCGAGGGAATCAGAGCCCCCGACTGAGTTTTCCCATGGCACCCGTACAGTTCATCGCGTCCTAGAACATGGTGTGGTAGCCTACGTCGTGCAAGATGCCAGTGGGCTCCACTTGGTAAACACCTACCGCGACTTTGGTCGACCTGAAGGTCGAGTCTTCTCATCCCTCGACGAGGTGAGACGATACCTCGCCCATTTGATCCGTGAGCGCGAGGATAAGTGGAAGGATGAGCAGCGGAGAGCATGGGAGAGACGACAGGCTGGTTGGCACTATAGGGTTCGTATCTACTTGGAACGTGTTGCCACAGTTCGGTGGAAAATTCTACGCAGAGATAGCGGGGGCGAGTTGTCATTTCCGAGATTCCTTGACAGTTGGGACGATTACCTGCGCGACCCTGAGAGGAGCGAGGCTCTGAGGCTCAAGCAACTAACGCGCTACACCCCTCAGGAAGAGGTAGTCTGTCGACCCACTAGGGGGAAACCCCCCAAGGAGGTACCAAGAAGTGCCCGCACTGAGAGAGTCCTTCTCCAAGAGCACATGGACATTCAGAACCATTTGGTACTGTACCAACGATAGTCGGAGAGAAGAGCGTTGCCGAAGAGAAAGACGGACTTTGAATGGCTCAAGGATCAGTTGGATGGCTTGTTGTCCATCGCCGATGGCGGAGTGGACAGCGACCGTGACGTGATGAATGAGTATGGCCTTCACAGTGGACTTAAGCTTGCCGGGCTGAAACATGCGATTGAGGTCTTCACAAGCGTCGCCCCCGAACATGCAGGGGAAGGTCATCGATTCAGTTCCTCCGTGTACATCGACCTTTTCGCCGGAGCGGGAAGAACCACCATATCCAAGAGGGAGCACTTGCCAGGGTCGCCCATCGTTGCGAGCCACTCCCCAAAGCCTTTCGATCGCTTCATCTTGGTCGAGAAGAAGCTCGATCGGTGTCAAGCACTAGAGGGCCGGCTTCGCAATTCCGGAGTTGACATGTCCAAGGTCATCTTGCACAACGAAGACTGCAACGCTGTTGTAGGTGACATCATTAAGGAAGCGAAGTTCAAGGGTGACAACCCCATCGTATTCGTATGCGTGGATCCTGAAGGAATGGAGATCAACTGGGCCACTCTGGAGCGGATCAGTGACGCCTTACCACGCTCTGATTTCTTCATCGTGTTTACAGGAGGCACCCAACGTGTGGTAAACGCCCACGTGAAGAGAGGGACTCATGGAGAGAGTTTGCGGAACTTCACTGGCATAGATGCAGTTGAGAATCTCGCCCTCGCTGGGAAAAGTCTCTTCGACGTATACCGCGGCCGAATCCAAGGTCACCTTGGAAAGTCAGTTGGAGACTCAGTCCCTATAACCGACGTTCGAGGTCAGGAGAAGTACAAGATCCTACTGTTCGTGCGCCCTACCTACATGGGAACCAGATTCTTTCGTGGATATTCGGCGATGTTCTCCCGTCTGAACGGTGTCGGAGTCGAAGACGTGCGGCATGCACTGAACATCCTGAAGGGCGGTCAGGATACCTTGAAAACGGCTCAGTGAAACTCTCTCCACCACTTCCCGTCCAAATGGTGATGGGCAAGCTGACGGTAGAAGGCGTTTTCCATCT
>JAKBKR010000177.1 GCA_021832495.1 bacterium
CCCCAACGATAACGGTCAGGGGTTTCCATATCTCCTTGAGCACGTTCCGTAGTTTCATCGGGACCTTTGCGGCTGGGCACGGGAAACCTGGCGTGGGGCCAGCGGTCGTTTGCTCTTCGGGACCCTTCGGCCGGGTCCAGAGTTCTTGCGGACCCGTCGAGCCGGAGAGACGCCTCCTCCTCCCGAGAGGGCCTGCCGTTTCGCTTCACGTATGATGGCCCTCCACAGCGACTTTACGAAGGAAGGGTCGAGTCCCTCGCTGATACCCCAAACCCCCACCCGGGAGAGCACTTCACGCTCCTGGTCCTTGTCGACCAGAGGCATATCGGATCTGCGTTTGATTTCCCAAACGTTCTTGACCAGTTGCATCCGACGGCCGAGCAGTTGGGTCATTGCCCGGTCCGCCACGGCGATCTTTTGCCGTTCCCGGAACAGTTCAGCGACCTTTCCAATCTTCACGGGTGATCCCATAGACATAGGCGTCGTGCCAGCCGCCATGGTGGAAGAGGGCCTGCCGTAGGCGGCCTTCCCGTCGGAAGTGAAGCGATTCTAGAAGGCGGTAGGAGGGAACATTCTTGATGTCGCAGACCGCCCCCAATCGCTCGACATGCGTATTGGAGAACAAGTAGTCTGCCGTTATCGCGACGGCTTCGGTTCCATATCCCTTGCCCCGCTCGGCCGGGTCGCAGATGGCGTACCAAAGATCATAACCTTCCAGCACGGGGTGAGCCCGGTAGTAGCCCGTCACCCCGATGGGACGCGTATCCTCCCTTCGGGTAACGACGAAGCGGGGATAGAGCGAAGTCTCCTCCCGCGAAGCCGTATGGAGCCTCTCTTCAAAGACTCGATAGCTCTCCGCGGCGAAGGTGTCCCAGGGAAATGCCATGTTCGGGTCGCTCATCCATTCATAGAGAAGCAAGGTCTCCTGAGGTCGGGGAGGGCGTAACAGCAACGAGGATCCCCGCAGTTGCAATCGGGGCCTAGGTCGCCGTCGCTTCTCAGTGGGTTTCGTGCTTCCCGTCACCGGCTATCACCCTCTTCGAAAAAAGCCGGCCGGCGGGCGTGAGCAGGTAGAGGACCTTAGGCTCATTGTATCCCACAACGTACTGGGTCTGTCGCGTGACCAAACGTCGCGTCTCTAGGTCTTGAAGGGCGGACCGGATCTTGTGGGGGCCCATCCATCGGAACGCCTTCATGATGGCGAACTCCGTGACGAACTTGTCCATCTCGAAACGGGTCTGATGGGCACGATGAGCCAACAAGTGGAGCAGCAGGTCCGTTTTGGCATCCGGGGAGGGAATGGTTGGGCTGCTCAGCATGCAGAAGGAAAGGGGATTTCAGGCGATCGTGGTCACTTCGTAGTTGAGGTGAAGTCCCCGGATGCGTCCGTGCATGTTGCTCACGAGCTTGAGCACCTCGTCGATGGCGGCCTTGTTCTTCCACTTGTAGACGAAGTCGTGCATGCCCATTGACTCCTCGAATCCAAGTTCGCGCATGACCTTGGTCACTTCCTGCGGATCGGCTCCTTCTGAATTAAAGATCACTCTCACGTAGGTTCTCATACGGAATTCGCACCACCGATTTAGCAATGCCGACCAAGAGGGCCCGATATATAAGACCAACCCAGAACGCGTCCGGAAAGGGTTCTCGGGCAGGGTTGGACTTCATAAACCTTCGTGCAATGGGCCCACTTAGACAGGCGACTGGATTGGCAGCTACGACGTTTTTTCCCACTTTGACCCACCAGCCTCCTCTTTGGAAATTGATACGGATATGTTGCAATTGACCCGAGCCGAATATGCCGCCCTTTCCCGCGAGCTCAGAACGTACGACGATGTGGTGCGACTCCACGAGTCCCGAGGACTGGACAAGGACCTCCTGATGATTATCTACACCCAACGAGTTACCCGCGATGCAACTCGCCGATACTATACCGTCCTCAACCACACCCACGAGATGGTGAAGGAGTGGGACCATGGGAAGAGCTATACCGAGATCGCGCGCAAGTGGGATTTCCCTCCAGTGTTGATCGCCCAGATGATCGAGAAGCAGAAGAACACCCCCCGCAAGCTCTTCTGGGACGGGTTTCGCCGACCGCAAGAGATCCCGGATGCTCGTATCCGACAAGAGGTCCAAGAAGCCATGGCGGCGGATTGGATCTATTCACCCCGTGGAGGGGAGATCCAAAGGGAACGGGGCATCAAAGGAGAGGAAAGGCTCGCCAATTGGCTCAAGAAGTACAACATCGGATTCCGTACGGAGAAGGAACTGAGGGGTCGCTATCCCAAGACCCCGGATGCGTTGCTTTCCACGCCCATCTGGCTTGAAGGGCAGGAAGTCCAATGGATCGAGTCGAAGGCGAATTTCGGTGATGACGTGGAACTCGGACGCAACATCCGCAAGCAATTGCTTCCCTATGTGCAGATGTTCGGTCAAGGAGTGGTGGTCTACTGGTTCGGCTTTATGACCGGTGGTAAGCCGGTTCCTCCCGGAATCAAGGTGCTGGATGGGGAAACCTTCGAATCGCTTGCGCCGGCTACTCCGGGGTCTCCACCGGAGGTCCGTCCACCGGCGAAGTTACGGCCGCCAGAACCTCGCCGACCGGTACGACCTGTTGTTGACCGGTCCGCATATTTCTGACGGTCACCTTCCCCTCGGCCATCTCTCGGGTTCCTACGATGACCAGCATGCGTGCCGTTCGTCGGTTGGCGTCCTTCAACTGGCCCGACAAAGTTCGCTCGAGGAGGTCATGGTCCGTGGAGACGCCCCGAGAGCGAAGTTCCTGCACGAGGCGTCGGGCTTCTCCCCGAAGCTCTGCCGATGCACAAGCCACGTAGACATCCACCGATGTGGTCTGGCGTGTCCATTGGTCCAGTTCCCGCAAGATGATCTCGAGAGTCTGATCCCCCATGGCGAGTCCGCAGGCCGGCACGCTCCCGCCTCCAAACAGCTCGATGAGCCGGTCGTACCGGCCACCTCCAAACCAGGCACGCGTGGCGACCGCGGTCCCGAAGGCCTCGAATACGGTGGAAGTGTAATAGGCGAGACCCCGGACAAGCGTCAGGTCCAACACCAGCGTTCCCGACAAACCTGCGGCGTCCGCGGATTCCAATATTCCGCGAAGGTTCTCGATCCCGTGTCGTCCTTCCTCCGAGACGTCCCAACGGGAGATCTCTTGGAGAATCGCTTCAGCGGGCTCTCGCCTTTCAGAGCGCGAGATAAGGTCGGTCAACCGCTGCTGCCCTTCCTGGGAGACCCCAGCGCGGGCCAAGTCCGAGGAGAATTCTGTCACAGAGGCTTTGCGATATCGGTCCATCGCCCGGAAGAAGGCTCCCATATCCCCAACTCCCAACCGTTCTCCGAGCGCCTCTGTGATGCGCCGGTCAAAGATCCGGAATTCATACTTGTCCCGAAGGCCAATGGCATCCAGGATCCCCTTGGCTGCCGAGAGGAGCTCGACCTCCGCTTCTCTCCCTGGGACACCATAGATATCAAGTGAAAGCTGCGTGAACTCCCGGGTGCGGCCCGATTGCGGTTCCTCATAGCGCCACAGCTTGGGAAGGGCCATCCATTTCACGGGTAGTGGGATGGATTTCGATCGTTCACTGAACAGGCGGGCGAGCGAGGGCGTATTCTCAGAGATCAGGCAGACGTCCCTCTCTCCCTTGTCTTTGAAGGCGAAGGTCTCTTCGACAATCCCTTCTCCGCTCTTGACCTTGAACAGCTCCAAGCTCTCCACCGAGGGGGTCTCGATCTCCTCGAAACCATAGAGACGGGCGGTCTTGCGCATCATCGCAAACAGCGCCGTACGTCGGCCGGCCTCTGGAGGAAGGTAGTCCCGAAAGCCTCGAAGGGCTTGGAATGTCATGTGGTCCAGCTCATTGGATGGCCGTATTAAAGGTCCTTGACCCGATACGTGGGGAAAGTCGGCTCGAAAGCCGTCTCAGTTCAGTCCCCACCCGCGGCAAAGGATCCATCGGAGAAGTTGGTCCGTGGTAATCGTCTACCCGCCAGTTGGGTTTATAGGATGGGTAAGCTTCCAGCTGGCGTGCATCAGGCCCTCCTCCCTTCGCTCTCGGCGGTCACCCTCGCTTTGTTGCTCCTCGGATCTGGAACGGTTTCCTATCACCTGTCCCCGGATGCGTCGGTGCACCCGGGGTCCCTTTCGTCTCCGCCTGAGATGGAAGATGTCTTTTCCGCGCACTCAGGCTCCCCCACCCCCGCCGTCCCTTCGGCCAACCTCACTTTGGGAGCGTGCGTTGCTACGAAAACGGCGTCCGGAGCCATCGACCTCCGTGTGAATGCCACCAGTGCTTGCTTGTGGAATGTGACCACTCTCAAGGGCTTGGTGCCTGCTTCCGAAGATACGAACCTCTCCCTGTTCGTTCCGAACATGACAGTTTCGGGAGGCGGTGTCGTCAACCTGAGCGGCGCTTGGAAGATCACGCTTGGCGGAGATCTGACCGTCACAAACGGTACGGTCGTGAGCTTCAATCGGACGGACTTTCTCACCATCTCGAACAGCTCGACCTCGGGGTTGTCCATCGGATCCGCATCCCGCGTCCTTCTCAATGGCATCACGCTAAACGTCGCCTCCGGCTCGAACGCAGAAGAAGGGGGATCCATCACGGTCAGCAATGGAACGTTGTTCGGTGGAGTAAAACCTCTTGCCAAGAACGCCCCATCGATACTGTCCAACGTCACGATTGCGGGACCGGGACGGCTCCGGTCGATTGCCCTAAGCAGCACTTCAGTCTATTTCCTGAATATGAGTTCGCTCAACATCTCAACGATGGACGTGGAGGGCTCCTATGCACGGACAGCGGAGATACAACACGTGAGCGCAAATTACACATCGATACGGGATCTGCGTATCGACAATGCTTACCTCACCGACTCCACGTTCCAGCAGGTGGGAAACCTCACGGTGGGCAACTCGACGACCACTTCACCGGACCATGCATCGATTGTTCACCTGTCCATCCCCATTACGATCGCAGGTACGGCGTCCTTCGCGCACACATCCCTGGGACAGATCTCTTGGAGCGGTGCAAGCCGAGTCCTGCTCGTCAATTCCACGCTCGAGTCCGGGGCCCAAAACGTGACCGAGGCGACCTCCAGCTTCAACGTGTCCGAGGGTAGCGTCTTCGACTTCCCGGTCGTGATCAATGCCACCGCAGAGGTCGTCTGGGTCAACAGCACGGCTCCT
>JAKBKR010000178.1 GCA_021832495.1 bacterium
TTCCGATCTCGTAGCCCGCGACGATCACGGAGGGGTTGGCACTCAAGACCTGACTCCCCGAGAGGGACGGGTACTGCCCTTGATCGGTCCCTCCGGCGATGTTCACCCCGCCGGCCAGGTCGAGCAGGGACTGGCCGAAGGAACCGGGCCCGAAGGTCGAGTATCCGGAATACCCCCCGCTGGGGACGACATAGTAGGTCAGCAACACGGAGCGGAGCGCCGTGCCGTTGTCGGTCAGGTTGGTGACGAAGCCGGTCGCTTGCTGGATGGTCCGTTGGAGCTCCTGGACCAGGTGGGCGCCCACCGATCCCGTCTCAAAGATGGTGTTGAGGACCTGGACGTCGTAGGTGATGCCCCCGATGGTGGACGGGGCGAGGAAGACGACCGGAATCCCATAGGTGGCCTGGAAGCTTTCCATGGTGCTCTCCGAGACGATCGACGCCGCCAAGACGAGCTGGGGGGTCAGGTTGAGGATCTGCGGCGGGTAGAGGGACGGATAGGCCGTAATGCACATCCGGCTCGACAGGTTCCATGCGGCCACCTGGCCGGGGGTGTAATCCCCCAGGATCCCCCCGAATGCCGCGCTCGAGCAGTCGACCCCCACGATCGACGAGCGGAGACCCAGTAGGACCAGGGAGTCGACGATCGACGGGCCCAAGACCACGACCCGGGTCGGGTGGAGCGGAACGGTGACGGTTCGGCCGAGATCATCGACCACCGTCGTGGTCGAGTTTCCGCCACTGTTCGTGGAGCCTGTCGGGTGGAGCGCGTAGTAGACGGCCGTGGAGCCCACCGCGGCCCCGGCGACGAGGACCACCGCGACCACGAGGACCGTCAGGGACACGGTGCGCCGGCGCGGGGGTACGGTGGGGTCGGGATTCAATGACATTGGATTCCAATCAAACAAACTTGCATATAGCGCTTACCGGTCGCCTCCGGCCCGTGGGACGGGCTCGACCCGCCCGGGCGACGACAAACGCTATGAAGTCGGGGGCACCGGCCCCTTGGGAGGGAGCATAGGCTAATCTGGCAGACCAGCGGGCTCCAGTCAGGACGCTCTAGGGACGTCCTGTGAATCGATTTGGGTCTGCGGAGGGGTTCGCACGAACCCCGATGACGAGTGACTGGAGCGCGCGGAGAGACCCGCATATCGGGGTTCAAATCCCCGTGCTCCCACCTCCCCCCCTATAACAATTCGTAGCGGTATGTCATCAGCCACCGAGATCGGGGATTCAGTCTCCAGTGACCTTGATTACGATGGGCGGCTTTCCCTCATCCCGACCCAAAAATTAGGGCTCCCATCCACAGCGAGCCGGTGGGACCCCGGCCGACCGTGTTGCAACGGTGTCCATCAATGATCATCTAACCACCGACGTAAGAACTCATAGATTAATTGGACGGTCGGCGGCGGGTCAGTTTGAAGTGCCACTTCACGAGCGATAGCTACGGCCTTTGACCCGCTCCGAGCCCCGATATTCCGGAGTGCCTCTTCATACGCCTCAAGGCATTCTTCTTCGATGATGTTCGAGAAGTCGTCTCTTTGATACGCGTACCCACCGGCGTCGAAAGCCGAAATGTAATCCGTCGACTTCGCATCACTCACCATCCGAAAGGGGACACCCCAAGCTTGGAGAACATCGGCAAGTGGCTTAAATCCGCCGTATCCCCCGACGCTGATGAATTCGATGTTCTTCCTGGCGAGCGAGCCCCTGCCGAGGCGCTTTTCAATCCAAACAGGCAGGGCTGCCTCCTCCGCTTCACCCTCAACCAAGACTACCTTATCTGCGAACAGCGCCGCGAGGATCCTCGGTGTTCGCTCGAACTTGCGCGCCATGTCTTGTCTGTATGACTCACTTATCTGAGGCGGCCTAAACACTGCAGACTCCCCCGAGCAAACAGCAATCCGAACTATGTCCGGAACCAGCCTCGGATCTATGAGGTAGGGTGAATGGGTAACTATGATGAGTTGGTTCGACCTCTTATGTGCCTCCTCGAGCAGGGTGCTCAGGATCTCCCGCTGCTTGCCAGGGTGGAGGTTCGTCTCTAGCTCATCAAGAAACAGGAGGCAATCTCTGGCCGAGCAGACCAAACAAAGAATGGTCATCACCTGTCTCAAGCCTGAGGCAGCTGAGTCAGAGGAGAACTCGAAGCCGTTTGTCCTGAATCGGATTGAAGGAATCGAGATCCACTTCTGGTCCCCCTGGCCTTGAGTGGCACCCAAGGATGATCTTGTCGAACGGATCCAGGCTGAATTCGGCACACCGGATGCCCCATGGTTCGACACATAGGTTGCAAGAACCGCATCGAAGGTCACTCCGCATGTCGCTATCGTGAATGCCTTCTGAATCTCGAGATATGTCGCGCGCTCGCCACTGTCCTCTGAGTTCTTGAGGTAGTAGAGTACCGCAGCTATGTCGGATCCATCAAGAATGGTGTGACCGACATTGAGGCTCCCTGGATCAGGGAGCTCGGGCTCTCCTACAGCTAGTCGGTAGTCTTCCAAGACTCCGAGAGAGGACAGAAAGACCAAGGTAAAGAATTGGACAAGCCCAGCCGATGACTCCGACGAACCTCCCCTTTGTGTAAGGAATCTTCGGAGACTTCGGGCATCGGACGGGCGACCTTTGAGTTGGGACTCATAGGTCCGAAGGTCGAATCCCCCTACATTCATGATGGTGGGACTCGTTGCTCGGTCTCTTATCTTCTCAAAAAACCACTCCGGTTTGAGCTTCTCCGCGACTGCACGGAATTCCTCGGCCGAAATCCGGACAAGGTCTGGTTCCAACTCCACTGACCTTGGGAACACCTTCGTCAATTCTTCTAGGATCGCATGCTGTAGATCAAGCCGGGAGCCCCCCAGCCCAGTGTTGGAGCTGCTGGACAGACTCCCGTCAATTCTCGCGAACAAGGAGGGTGCTTTGTCGCAAGCTTGAATCACGAGATAGGTGTCATAGGGAGCAAAAGGGTTGCCGGTTCCTTGAACGACAAACTCGACCACTCCTGACCCAATAATCTTGAATGTCGGTTTGAGTTCGTCCAAGAGGAGGCCGATGAGCCGTTGAGCCTCGTTGAAATTTATCTTGGGCTGAAGGCGTAGATCTAGTCGATCCGACTTTGCCTTGATGACCATCCAAGTTGCGAATGCATCGGCTTCTTCATCATTCAGGATGACACTCAGCTTGACGAAAGGCTCGGGCTCGCGGCCGTCGTGTCGGATGAACTCGGGATGAGGCACGCTGTTCGAAAAGGCATTGAGGACGAACCTGATGATGCGGAGAATGTTGGTCTTGCCTGAAGAATTGGGGCCCACAATGATCGTCTCGCTTCCCAAATTGTCTAGTACAAGCCCGTTTTTCCCAAAGGAGAGAATATTCCTTGCCTCGATTCGCTTCAGCTTCATGTCTGGGCCATGCCCCAAGGGGGAAAAGCTGCTCGCGGGCTCAGATTTTGGTCTGAGCCCGCGGCTTGTTAGGAGGCGCTACCGAATAACTGATTCATTTCGTCAGAGCCCGTGGGGTCGGATCGTGTAGTTCCAGTCGCCCTGGAACTCGTGGGGTTCGAGGAGGACGCTGGCCATCTGCGCATCGGACACCTTGACCCCATCGGGATACCGCGCTTTGTCGATCTCCGATCGGACTCGGAGTCCGGCGGTCGAGGTGGTTGTCCCGATCAGACTGACGACGACCGCAAGGCTCACGATGGGGTTCCCCGCCAGTTCATGGAGATGTGGGAGAATACTGCTCTTTGACCGGATATGTTGTACTTGTCCGTGTCCTTCCCTCTTCGTGATGCGGCGACACGACCGACCACGGAGACCTCGAGGCCGACGGAGTCATCCTCGATCCCCGGTGTCGGCCCGGGAGGAACGCCGACGGCTGGCCTACCGTTGGCTCCGTCGCGGCATCTCCAAAGCCGAGGTGCCCCGACGCCTCGAGGTTTCGTGGACCGCCGTGCAGAAGTGGGAGAAGCGGCGGCTCGCCGACGGCCCCAGCTCCTGGCGCGAACACAAGCACCCCGGGCCCTACCGGCGGCTTACCGCGGAGCAACGGAAGAAACTCCAGAAGCTTCGGCTCGAAGGAGCGCGGGGCCACGGCTATGAGACCGACCTGTGGACATTGAAGCGGAAGGCCGAGGTCATCCAGGACGAATTCGGGGTGAAGTATACCGACTCGGGAGCGTGGCGGCTGCTGCGGGACATGGGGTTCTCGGCGCAGGTCCCATTGCCGCGGGCGCTGGAGCGGGACCAGAGGTGCATCGCCAGTGGGTGAGCGAGGAGTGGCCAAGGATTCAGCTCGGGACCTACGGATGGGTGCCACGATTCTGTTCCTGGACGAGAGCTGTCAGCAGCCGTTCCCGAACGTGCGACGGACCTGGGCACCCGCGGGGTCGCGCCCGGAGATGCGGTATCGGCAGGGGGATCGATTGAAGCTGAACCTACGCTCGGCGGTGAGTTCGGACGGGGCGCTCTTCTTCGACATCCACGAGGAGAGCATTGACGGGATGCGGGTGCTCTGGTTCCTGGAACAGTTGCTGGAGGAGGTGGAGGGTGGGCTGATGGTGATCTGGGACAACGGGCGGATCCACCGGTCGGTGGATGTGAAGACGTTCCTGTGGGAGCATCGCAAGCGGTTGGAGACGCGAAGGTTCCCGCCGTATACGCCCGGAGCTGGACCGCGACGAACAAGTGGGGAGCGTCCTCAAGTATCAGCGGTTGGCGAACTGGTGCCTGAAGACGGAGGATGAGATTAGTGCCGGAGTAGAACGGGAGCCTCGATCGATGCAGGCGCACCCCGAACTGGTCGCCTCACTCATCCGGCATTCGGAGTTGCCGCTCCCTGCGCTCCCGTAAGCGCGGAGGTCGACCGGAACCTTTCAAGGCAAAGGGCAACAACGGGATTTGCCACTGCAGACGGTGGGTTGTCGAGGCGGGAGGGACCCCTGCCATCGTTCGAGATCCGTCGTGCGGGCCGAGGGGGTATGGATGGCGCATCGTACGGTCAGCTGGACCGATGTTCTCGATGCGCCGCCGGGCCAGTGTCCATCACCAAAGTGCGGGAGTAGTTGAAAGGCTGTGGCACGAGCAGTGGCTTGGTGGTAGGGCTTCCCCTAAGCCCACTTCCATCCCGCAAGGCGATATCCTCCAAAGGGCACTACCGGCGCAATGGGGGGGGCGAGTCCACTAGGTCGAGACCGCATCGG
>JAKBKR010000179.1 GCA_021832495.1 bacterium
AGTCAAAGAACGAAGATGACCTGGTCGAGAAGTTTGCCAAGAAAATCCAATTTGGCGCTAAGCCCTATCTCAAACTCGCCATCCCCAAGGTCACCGACAGAGGAGCAGGTGAGCACAACGTCGTAGTGGCCATCGAAAGGTATGTTCTCTCCGAGGTTCCCGTAGAGGACGAGAAGGACCGTGTAGAACTCCAGAAGCTGTCGGCAGGTAATGGGTTCGCTGCCCTCATCGATTATTGGGCTGTGGATTGGGACTATGACGGGAAGACCTTCCGTAGCAGGTGGCAGGACTTCCGGTCAGATGAGAAGAACGGAGGACCAATTACCACCAGAGCCAATACTATGCTCACCGAGTCAAGGCGATTCGACATTGCCGTCCGAGTAGTCGATGTATTCGGGAACGACGCAACAGCCACAACCAGTGTCGATCTAAGGTGAGGACGTGCCTAGGCAGAAGAGGATCGAAGAGGAAGGCCTTGGCCAACTCTTCCTGAGCAAGAGCTTGGAGGAGCTGGTCGACGACTGGGCTAGGGATGATAGGCCAGTCGATCAGCGTTGGCAGGGAACGACCAAAACCACGCACGACCTTCTTCGCTACTGGTTTCACCGTGATGCTGACTCTCCTGTGCGGTTTCACGACTGCCAACGCCGGGCAATAGAGACATTGATCTTCTGTCATGAGGTTTTGAAGTCTCCGAAGGGAGGGTCGGTTTCTCGACTTGCCGACCTCTACGAGAAGGTCGCACCAGACAAGATTGATGCCTTCCCACCCATCGCAGCCGAGGTGGAGGACGTAGACTACGAGAAGTACTGTCTCAAGATGGCCACTGGAACCGGGAAGACATGGGTCCTGCAGGCAGCTCTCCTCTGGCAATACTTCAATTCAATACGCGGTGAAGGAGAAGCGGGGCGTTACTCGCGTCACTTCCTGGTCGTGGCCCCCGGTCTTGTGGTACTGAGCCGGCTGTTGGACTCTTTCCTCGGAAAGACAGACGCGCATGGGAATCGTGACCCTTCAACGGCCGACCTCCTAAACGACCTATTCATCCCACCTGAATGGAGAAGAGACTTCCGTGTGAGAGTGATGAGCCCGGACGACTTGAATCCAGCTAGCTCGGCAGAACCCGGGGCCTTTGTTCTGCTACTAAACTGGCATAAGCTGGCACCTAAGGAAAGGCGTGAATCTCTCGCTACGGAGATATTCGGCAGGGATGAGGCGGATTCATCCGAGGTCTATTACTCATTCTTGTCATCCTATCCTGACCTTGTGATATTCAATGACGAGGCACATCACGTTCACAGCAAGGCACGCGCCGAAGATTCGAAAGACATAGATGCGAAGTGGTTAGAGGCTGTGAAGATGCTTCGGAATCATAATCGAGGACTTGGCAGCAAGGCTGGCCTCTTCCTTCAGATTGACTTTTCGGCGACGCCGTTTACAGGAGCCGGGAGAGGAAAGAGGTACTTCCCGCACATCGTCTACGACTTCGACCTCAAGTCTGCCATGAATGGCTATTCGCCGATTGCCAAGAAGAACGTTCCTCTTCCCTTAGTAAAACAGCTCTTCCTTGAAGAGCGACAGACTGTGACCACCGACTTGGCAGGTCTCGATTTCAGGGCGATTCGTGAGGATGCAGATGGGAAGAAGCGCGGTCCTGTGGCGGCACTGAGCGAAGGCCAGCTCCTGATGCTTGAGATTGGGAGGAAGAAGCTGGATCAGATTGCCAAGGAATTTGCTGAAGCCGGTCTCCACCGCAAGCCGGTCATGTTCGTTGCTTGTGAAGAGAATGAGGTCGCCGACATGGTGTACGACCATCTCAAGGGCCGTTCAGATGATCGTGGCCGGCCACTTGAGAATCAGCTCCTCGTAATACATACTGATGCCAAAGACCGCATTTCTGAGGAGGAGTGGGCCAAGAACAAGTTTCTCCTAGAATCCATTGACGACCCGGAAACGCAGAACCCCAAGCGGATTATCATTAGTGTCATGATGTTGCGAGAGGGATTTGACGTGCGTAGCATATGTGTCACCGTCGTCCTTCGTTCCAGCGAATCCGACATTCTGCTTGAGCAAATGGTGGGGCGCGGCTTGCGGTTGATGTTCAACGGGCCTGAGTTCTACGAAACGAAGCTCCATGCCTTGGAACAGGTGTCCAAGGGGCAAACACCTTCAGCGGCACTTGACTTCCTATTCGTTGTAGATCACCCCAGATTCAGATTCTTCTACGAGACCCTGCGGAACGAAGGCTACCCGGTTTTCTCAGGAGATAGCAGCGCGGTGATCACTAGTGGGGACTTGAAGCCCGTTCAGGTGGACCCCGCAAGGAAGGACGCCTATGATCTGGGCTGGCCAATCCAGTTCCACGATGAGGGGAAGGTTCCGGACCCCAGGCTGATTAATCCGAAGACCTTGCCGGTTTTGGGCAAGACCTTCGCAGAGGCGAAGAAGGAGTTTGACTCCATTGTCATCGCGGACCGCCATCAGAAAACAGAGTACATCGTCTCAACATGGGGTCTCCAGACGGATCTTTTCGACTACTCATTCTATCTAAGGCAGTTGGCACACCGCCTCACCACCGAGAAGGACGATAGAGCGACATTGTCGTCAAGGAGAGCCGAACTAATGGAGCTCATTGATCGCTATACTAGTGAGTATCTATTTGGCGGTCCCGTCGATTTCGCGTTAGAAGAGAATTATCGCGTTCTAATCCACGTCCCAATCTACGATTTTGTGACGAACGCTCTCAGAGCCGCACTTACGGACCTCCTTGGAAAGGTCATCTATGAAGCCCAGGCAGAGGCGGTGTGGCAGAGGGTCTCCATGGTTCCTGAGATCCTAACCCGAAGCAAGACTGCTGTCAGAACAAACAAATCAGTTTATCCGACACAGTCTCCCGCACCCAAGGGTGGTGGCTTTGAGGCAAGGTTCATGGCCGAATGCCTCGAACGTAGTTCGAGTGTATTGGCGTATGCGAAGCTGGACCAGAGGCACGATTTCCGAATCCGTTACCGTAACGAGTTCGGGATTGCCCGGGATTACTATCCCGACTTCCTAGTCAAGACCAAGGACAAGATGTACCTGGTCGAAACGAAGGCTGACCGAGACATGAGCGCTCCAACCGTTGCGCGAAAGGCCCGGGCGGCAGCTGGATGGTGCGAAGCTGCAAGCCGGGTCACCCCGCCCGGCGACCTGAATCAACCAAAGGAGTGGGAGTATGTTCTGCTGTCTGAACGTACTTACAAGATGAATGGGGCTGTGGGATTCGATGGTCTTCTTGGGGCTTGCAGGACAGAACTGCGTAACCTCTTGACCATAGGGCGAGGGAAGTTGGTTTGAGCGTAAACACAATCCATAGTGCGTCTTCATCCAGCAATTCTGCCATTACGGGCTCAATCAAGCGTGAGTGCTACTAATAGGTCGTCGATGCCGAAACCCGCCCCATGTCCATTGTCCCTTTGTCGAAGACCATCACAACCTCACGCCGCATTCGGCCATTCATTCCAACGCCGGGATGCGCGCGCTGTGGCGGTGGCAAGTATCTGTGATCCCAAGGTAATGACCGCGACTGTTGAGATGCCAATGTCAGGCCGTGATCCTCGGCGACCGCCGCAATGATGGCCGAGTTGCGAACAAAGGTTCCGCTTACTGTTGAGTCACCTACTACGTAGACCGCGCGGCCACCCGGTCGCAATACGCGTGAAACCTCGGCCACTGCACGATTCATATCCTGTACGTACTGAGACAAGAGCGAATGATTGTGGTCGGAAAGGCCAGGCGCTATCCGGTGCTCTTTGATTATCGATTGGACCCCTTCTATGTTTCTGGTCCTTTCCATTAGTCCTTCAGTTCCTACACTCCCTTTTCGGATTCTGCGAAGCTCACCCAAATTGTATCCCATCCATACAAGCGAAAACTTGCTGCAGCGAATGTAGTCGATTGCGTTAAGGTAAGGAGGTGAGGTCACCACCATATCGATAGATGCATTGCAGAGTGGAAGTTGGCGAGCATCGCCCTGTCTTGCCACGGCTGGAGGGCCGACCCGGCCCTCGTCAGGATGTGGGCAATTTGCGACAACCGTTTCTACAGCTGCAGTGAAGTGCCTAAATGGCTTGACGGGTGCCCGGGTAAATACCTTGTGGGGTCGGCTATGCGACAGATCCATTGCTAGCGATGCCCCAGCTTTCTTGGTGATGATGAGACGCGAGAATCCACACCAAAGAACATCACGGCTTGATTGGTCTCGAACCCCGCTTATAGCAGTGGATAACGCAGCCAATTGGCGGCGTGCATAGTCATCGAACCAGTACCGGATGAACTTGCGGGTCTCTTCGTCTGCTTCTTTCGGGTATGCTCGTGCTAATGTTACCCTAGCGAACGTCACCTTCGCGCGGTCTAGCACCTCGGCGGCTTTGTCGTTTACTCGTTCCGCATCGACTGTTCGCGTCCATACTCGCGTAAGCAACACTGCGAGTGGGTCCACATCGAAACCATATGCATGGTGCCCATTCGCACGAGCGACTGCGAGCACCGTACCGGAGCCGGCCATTGGGTCAAGCACGCGGAGACTACCCTTGGCCTCTCCTAGTGCATCAAGTGCGATTCCAGGGGCCATCCGTGCTGGGAAAGGGTGGATTGGTTTCCGACCTAGGACCTCGAGAATAGTTTTCTTATGGGACTTGAGCATAGGTAACCGCACGTTTAGCCGTGACGTGCGTCTGGAGTCTTGGTTGGCTCGGTGTGGTGGGACCTAGTTGCAGTCTCTATCGCTTCGAGTACATTCTTGGGGCTCTGGTCCAGTTCTACTCTCTTGCGAGTTGCCATCATTGCACCAGGCGCCATCTGGGCCATTCCTTTACATAGCTCGACTAGTTCACCTACGTCCTGGTAGAGGATTGGTGGTACTGCATGTTTCAGTTCATTGCGCAATTCGCCGTAACCAATTGGCTCGTTGCGTGCCTCCTTCTGAAGTCGTTCGATTGCGTGAATGATCTCCGCGTATGGTGGTTTGGGTACCGTGGCTTTTTCCACTTCATCAATCCACTTCTTACAGTCCTCCGGTAGGCTACACTTTTGAAGCATCTCGCGGATTCTTGCTAGGCCTATTTGCTTGATGGGTCGCAATTGAACAAGTCTAGCCAGGTCTTCCAAATGAATGGCCGTGATCGTTCGAGGTTTCTTGGCAGCGAATCGGGCCGGGG
>JAKBKR010000180.1 GCA_021832495.1 bacterium
TTGGCGGACATGAAGGGGGTAAGGGGGGAGAGTATTTAGGCTATGCTATCACCAACGAGGACATGTTATGCTATGTTAGTAAGCTCCACGGCGTGGAGACCCCTGTCAAAAGTCAAATTTGTCGAACCCCGGTCACGGAGGAGATGGGCCGGGAATCCGAAGGAGAGATGCGCCATTGGGCTAACCATTCCTACCATAGCCTCGGCGTATTCAACATTGGTGGGCTAGAGATCTAAACGCCTACGTGACATGTGTCTCCCAGAATGTGGGCCCATAGTTGAAACCTCTTCCTCCAGACGTTGTCACCTCCTTCCCGGCAGGATAATGAGCGAATCCGAACTGATGACGTACCATGGTGAACGAGGAATTGGCCAGCATGTTGTACGAGATCGCCGACCTCCTCGACCTCGACGGGGAGCGATTCAAACCCGAGGCCTATCGTCGGGCAGCCCGTGTTCTAGAACAGACAGTCGAGGATCTCGAAATCATCAGACGAGAGCATCGGCTGGGTTCGATCCCAGGAATTGGTGAAGCGTTAACGAAGAAGATCGAAGAGTATCTCGACACGGGGAAGATTGGTTACCTCGATAAGTTACGAACAGCCCATCCGAGCGGAGTTGTGGAGTTGATGCGGCTGGAAGGGCTAGGACCGAAGACGGCCCGACGGCTCTGGCTGGAGTTAGGAGTGGCCAGCCCTACTGAACTCAGTCATGCCATTGACGAAGGGCGCCTTTCGGGAGTGAAGGGGTTCGGGACCAAGCGGATAGCGCAGTTTCGTGAAGCCGCCATCAAAGGGCCGAACCGCGGGCGTATCGGTCTCCCGGTTGCGCAGGCCGTAGCGGATCAGCTCCTGAAGGACTTGGCAGCCACGGGTGTGTCATATGACCGACTGACGTATGCCGGCAGCTTACGGCGGCGAAGGGAAACGGTGGGTGACCTTGACCTGTTGGCCACATCCCCCAAGCCTGCGGCCCTCATCGACGCTTTCGTGAAGCTGCCATCGGTCGAAAGCGTGAAGATGAGTGGGGACACTAAGGCCACCGTTCTCCTCCGATCCGGGTTGCAGGTTGATCTTCGGGTCGTGGCACCCGAGTCGTTCGGGGCCGCCCTTCAGTACTTTACCGGCTCCAAGGACCATAACATCCAGACCCGGACCATGGCGCTTGAACGGAATCTGAGCATCAACGAATACGGGATCACGCGTAATGGCACGCTGGTTAGGGCGAAGGAGGAGTCCGAGGTCTACTCGGTGCTTGACTTGCCTTACATCCGTCCCGAGCTCCGGGAGAATTCGGGGGAGATCGAGGCGGCCCTTTCTGGCAAGTTACCGGACCAACCAGAATCCTTCCTCCCTTCGGCGGAGCTACATATCCACACATCAGGTGCCCTCGAGCCATGGCTCGAGGCCGGACGAAATGTGGGATTGGATACACTGGGGTTCGTTCTCACCCCGGGAGCGCATGGCGCTGAGGGGGTGCGTGTTTCACGATCGAAGGGCACGCCGATCCACGCCCTTCGAGGTTGGGAAGTGGAGGCATCCGTCCAGTCCTCTCGAGAGATCCCCTGGTCTGAGATCGACTATCTATTCCTTAGGCCCGACGCCTCCGGGGCGTTGGACCTAGAGGTGCTCGACTCGACGGACATTTCGGAACACCGAGTGCCCGCCTTTATTGTGCACCTTGAGGAACTCCGTCCTTCGCCAAGTAAGATCCGGTGGGACCTGATGTCGCAAGCCTCCATCGGACTGGAAGTCGGCGTCATGGATGATCGGGTGACCTGTGAAAGCTCTCTCGTGCGCAAGGCGGTGACCTCCGGTGTGAGAATCTTGATTTCGAGCCGACCCCTTCGGACGCAGGATTTGCGGCGGATCATGCTTGCGCGCGACCTAGCGTACCGGGGTTGGGCCGGTCGCCAGGATTTCTATGACCCGGACCACACATCCCTCCCGGGCTAGAGCGCGGTGACAGAAGTGGGTTTGTAATTCCGCGGGAGCTCTCCGACGATCGGGATGGGATTGCTGCACTCTGGACACCGGTTCCCAGGTAAGAGGTTCCATTCCTCAATGTAGAAACCATTGCGCTTGATGACCAGAGTGCCGCACTGTGGACAATACGTGTTCTCGAGAGGGTGTCCCCAAACGTTGCCGAGATAGACGTAGCGGAGCCCTTCCCCTTTGGCAATCGCATGCAAGCGCTCGAGCGTGGAGACGGGAGTCTCCGGAAGGTCCATCATATGGTAGTCGGGGTGCCACCGGAGGAGATGAAACGGGGTTTCGGGGCCCAGGCTTTCCCGGATGGTACGAGCCAAAGTGCGGAGAGGTTCCTCGTGGTCCCCCACCTCCGGGACAATGAGGTTTGTCACTTCCACATGAGTTCCCCCTTCGGCAAGCTCTTTCATCGTCCTCAAGATCGGGGCCCTACCCTTTGCAGAGATGTACTTTCGCATGAACCCAGCCTCTCCGCTTCCTTTGAAGTCAACCGAAACGGCATCCAGCTTTCCTTTGAGGAAAGAGGTGGCCTCAGGGGTCATATAGCCATTGGTGACAAAGTTCGCAAAGAGTCCCTTTTCATGGGCCGCTTCGATGACATCCCGGGCGTACTCGATGAAGATCGTTGGCTCGTTGTATGTGAACGTCACTCCTTGACAATGTTCCCGCTCGGCCCATGCGACCGCTTGAGCGGGCGAGAGTTCCCGACCCCAGGCCTCCTGCTGCTGGCTGACCTCGAAATTCTGGCAGTACTGGCAGCGCCAATTGCAACCGACCGTGCCGATTCCGAAAACCCTGCGACCGGGCATGAAGTGAAGCAGCGGCTTCTTCTCGATAGGGTCTACTTGGACGGCGGCGGCGAGACCGTAAACGGAAAGATACAATTTCCCACCCTTGTTCTCACGCACGTAGCAGAAGCCATGAGACCCATCAGGCACAATGCAATATCGCGCACAGGCTGTGCACCGGACCTTTCCTCCAGTTAACGGCTCGTAGAGGATGGCCTCCTTATCCATAAAGAGACAAAGTTCGCGGGTCTATTTACGTCCGCCGCGCTCCACCAACCCAGTCCTCGATAAGCGAGCCCGTTAGAAATCACCCGAATCGCTTGCAAGCGGCACGGAGAAAGCCGGGCAAGTGAAGAAGCCACTGCTCCTCTTCTAGCTTGTATCTCATCCGAGGCTGCGCGAGCTGCGGCGTGACTTGGCCGAGAAGTGCATCGCGCCTTCATCTCCTGATTTCGGGCAGAACCTGGAACACCCTTGGTTCAACTACGGCCATCACTCGAATCCACCCAATCGATCCGTCCTTGCCGAGCCATCCGGTACACCATTCTCGATAAGGGCGGGGCAAACGGGTATATCGCGCCGCAGACGACCTCCCGCAGGTTTGGTAGCATGCTTCGGATATCGATGTCCTTAAGCAACGATACAAGGGCCCAGGCGGCCCGCCCTTGGCGTTCTGGCAGCCGGCTCCGCATCAGATAGGAAAAGTACGTGGCGGTCACGGTAGAGAGGGCTTTTCTTCGGGAACTTCCTCTCCCAAGAAATTGAACCTCCCGGGCCGTTCTCAGGTATGCGGACAACAGCGGACCGTGCGAGGGAGCCAAGGGGTCAAGGCGCACTTCGGTGAATCGTTCAGGGATCTGTTGGGTCTGCTTACCCAAGGCCTCTGTTCCATAGTAGATCAGGGTGTCCGGGGTGCCACTTTCGCGCAGCAGGCTTGGGATCAGGAGGAGTGCCACGGACCGGCGCAGGGCCATACTTGAGCAGTTGAAATCGGGGATAAATGGGCCCGGTGTAAGGGCACCCGAACTGGGGTTGCGTCGAACATGACCATGGTGCACGAGATCGAGTTCGGGGTCCTTCCCAAAGAGCTCGGAAAGAAAACGAAGCTTGTCGGATAAGAAAACGTCGTCATCCTCCAACGGCAGGATGACCTCACCCGTCGCTCGTTGGAATCCCAAGGCATACTTTCCCCCGATGGACTCGTCCTTTGTGTGCAAAACGAGAACTCCGTTCGACGTCAGCCACGCGTCCAACTCAGGATCCGCCTCATTCTTCACCACGACGATCTCAGCCGGATGGCCTTGGCTGATCACCGAGGTGATGGCGTGTTTTAGAAGCCCCCGTGAGCGCCACTCGATCGCGACGACGGAAAGCCGGACAGGAATTACGGGAGAGGCAGTGCCAGGAATCCTTGGCGATGAAGGCCGGCTCTTCCCTAAGCCTACACTTTGTGCTTCACTGCTCATGGCGCTTCAACTTGCTTCCCTGAAAGTGCCAACCGTTCTCCCATACATAGTCATTGGTGACAAGCACCGATGATGCTGGGTTCCGGATTCATAGGACTGCACCTGCCATTCCCAACATGGACCTCGTTCCCCTTCATGCGTTTATCCTCTCCGCCGAAGTGGCGGCGAGCCTCATCCTGGGATGCGTAGGATCACAGGACCCGTCTGGTTCGTTGGTTTTGCGCTCGGGTCGCGTGAGCGGATACCCACATCGGTCCATTCCGCCTCGGGCGTGGACTTCATGCTTGGTCATCGCACCAGGCTTGGTTCTCGCCTCGGTACACACTATCCCGTGGGTGAGTTCTGGCTTGTCTATCCTTTTTCCCATTAGCTGCTGAAACCCTTGCCGTGGGCAACTTTAACGATCGGGAAACAAGTTCTCCTGACCTGGGTCGTTAAGGATCCGTCTTCGAGGGAAATCGGGAAGGTCCCCGCTCGGTTGCCTACGTTCCCCAAGTTGGTTCGGGGTCAGTGTCCGTTGTTCCCTGATGGGGGAATGGGAACCCCCGTGCTTCGGACCAATTCGAAATACCGCTTTTGAAGGTCTTTCGTGATCGGGCCTGGAACTCCCGTGCCAATCTTTTGGTCGTCAAGCTCGACCACCGGGGCCACCTCGCCGCCGGTCCCTGTGATGAAAACCTCGTCAGCCTTGAGCAGGAAGTCCACTCGGAACCGCTCGACACGCGTCTCGTAGTGGCCCTTGGCAAGTTCCAGAATCGTTCCCCGGGTGATTCCAACCAGGTTGGTGGTCGTAGGAGGAGTGTAAACAACCCCGCCCTTCACCGCAAAGATGTTGTCCGCAGAAGCCTCGGCAACATAACCGTCGATGTCGAGGATGATGGCTTCGTCCGCCCCCTTGAGATTCGCCTCGCTCTTTGCCAAAATG
>JAKBKR010000181.1 GCA_021832495.1 bacterium
TCCCGGGCGCCCGTACCTTTTGTGCGGGGACTCCGGGAGCGGTCGGACCTTGCTCGGGCTCCAGTTCTTGCTGGAGGGCGTGCGGGTGGGAGAGAAGGTGCTTCTGGTCGCCGTCGACGAACCGGCACCCGAGATCCTAGACAATGTCCGATCCTTCGGTTGGGACCTTTCCAAGATCCACACCTTGGAAGCGAACCCCGGCGTCGCCGTGTTCCGGCGGATGGGGAATCTCCAGGAGATCAAATCCATGCACGACGTGAAGTCGATGGGGGAAATGGGGGAAAAGCCGGGGGCCGCTGCTCCGGCCGAGGATGTGTCCCTCCAATCGATCTATCTTAAGCTCAAACGCCAGTTGGATGTGATCCCCTTCAAACGGATTCTCATCGATTCGATGACCTCGATCCGTCATTATGCGCTCCGGGCGGGTGACGACATCCAAACCGAACGCCTTGAGATCCAGTCCCTCTTGCGGTTCCTTTCCGAACGGGAGATCACGACCATGCTGACCGCCCGACCCTATGAGGTGCTGACCCCCGAAGCGGTCCTCTGCCGTGGCGAGATCGACCTTGCGCGCGAGTGGGCTGGGCACCGGATCGAGCGGTGGATCACGGTCCGGCGCATGCGGGGGACCCCGCATGACTCCCAGCGCCGTCCCTACACGATCACGTCCGACGGGTTCATCGTCCAAGGCACCAAGGAGTTCGTCCCGGAGCCCGTCACGAAAGGCGGACCCCCTTTCCAAGCGCCTTCTCCCCATTGAGAGCGCCGGAGGTACCGTTCACGGCTTCCGTGTCCGGGCTTGCGGTGGGATCGACCCGTAGAGCTCCCGCATGCGTCGGGCGATGACCGACCAGTCCCAATCACGGACCGCCTTCGCCCGGGCCGCTTCGCCGAGCCGGCGTCGAAGGCCAGGATCGCCTAGGAGGAGCTCCAGTATCCTTTGGGCCTCCCCGACCTCCTCACCCTCGGGAACATTCTTCCAGAGGTACCCCTCCGTACCGGACTCGACCGTGCCCGTGAGCGCATCGGTCCCGATGATTGGGACGCCCGATGCCATCGCCTCGATGACCGCCATGCTCATGAGCTCCGAACGGCTCGGCAGCACGAACTCGTCGGCGACCGAATAGAGCGAACGTAGCGTGTCTTCCGGGACCTCCCCTAGGAGTTCAAGCCTGCCGTCGGGGAGGGAACGGCGCAGCGTCCGGGCATAACCCGGGTCTTGGATCGGCCCCACAATGGTCAGTCGGGTCTCCGGGAGACCTTGGATCGCCCGGGTCGCCACGTGCCAACGTTTGCGGGGGTGCACAGCCCCCACCCCGAGGATCCGGTTCCCGTTCCGCTGCTCCCAGGCCGGGGTGTAAGCCCGAGTATCGACACCATTCGGGACCACCATCAGGGTCTCGGGGTGGTCCCGTAGGGGGCCGGAGCGCATCTTCTCAGCGACGGCGGCGGTGAGGGCGATCGTGCGGACGGCCCGACGGACCGCCCTCCTTTCGAGGAAGAACCCCCAACGCTCCGTGGGGCCATTCGCACCCGACCAGTGCCGGGAATGGGAGGTGTAGACGTAGGGCCACTTCATCGAGGAGAGCCGATTGGCGACCACGGGGGTCGATGCATGGAGGATGTCCCAGGTCCGCCCCCGCAGCAACCCGCGTAGCCTCAGGGCAAAGCGGTACTCGTCGATCGATCGCCCGGAACCCGGGACGTTCACGATCTCGGTCTCCACCCCCACGGTCGGAAGTGCGCGGGAAAGTTCGAAGATCGCCTTCTCCACGGCTCCCCACCCCGGAGGTGGAATGGGGAGCATGCCGCTCCCGAGGAAGAGCACCTTCACGATCGAAGGGGAACCCCCTAGGGGAAAAAGGCCTTGCCTGTGCTGGCCTGGGAAGGTCGGTTTCCAAAAGCGTGGAAAGGCGCATGAGGTTATACCTCCACCTCGCGATAATAAGCCTCAAGGGGTGATGGTGACCTTGCCGACCTTTCGCATTCAGCGAAGAGAGCCGAAGGCGTGATGGACCGCTCCCATGCAGCCATCTCTTCCTACCCGGCTTTCGCTCCGACGGGCCTACCTCTTTGTGGTCTCCGCCGGCCTCGTCGGGCTCCTCGTGAGCGGTTGGATGTTCCCCCTCATCGGGATCGCATTCCCCGCGCAGAACCCCGCGAATTGTCCGTCAGCCCCCGAGGTTTCGGGCGTCCCCGCTCGGGACTTCCTCAACCTCTCAATCTTCGTGAACCCGAAAGCCGGAACCGAGTTCTTCGTTCCGGCGAACTTCACGATACCCGCCGACACGCTCGTCGAGGTGACGCTCGACGACTTTGACATAGGCGCATCCTCAGTGGATTCGCAGTACGCCCAGGTCTGTGGCACAGTGAACGGGACGATCGCGGTGGATGGACATGCGGTCAGCGAAGTGGCGATGGGCACCATCGCGCACACCATGACCTTCACGAACGGCCCGTATGCTGGGTTCAACATTCCTGTACCTGCGGCCAATGCGAGCGCTGCGGTCCCGGCCCGGATCACGTTCTCGGTCTATTTTTCGGTCCCGGGACAGTATCGGTGGGAATGCAAGGCGTCTTGTGGTCAAACCCAGATGTCGCTGGATGGTCGGATGTCCGGTTTGGTCACCGTGCAGGGAAGGTGATTCCAAAATCTTGGAACAAGGCTTTGGAAAACGTCGGGGGTTCTTAAACCCCCTCCCATTGGGACTCATGAGGCGCCAATGTCAGAAGAGTCCAAGCCGAAGAATGGGAATCACAGCCGAATGAACGGGGCGACCATCGCATGGATCGTGGTCGTGGTCGTCGTCACTGCAATCGTTTCTTGGTTCGCTTTCGCCGCAGCCTACGGGGTGGGAGTCGGTTCGGGTAACGGGAACAGCTCGAGCTCCGGCGGGAACTCGGGCGGAACCACCGGTGGCGGCGGTCCGGACTACGTCTATCTCTCGATCAATGCGAACCCTGACATCTCACCGCCCTCGGCCGACCAGTACAACCCGGCCAACTTCACGGTGCCAGCCCATACCCTCCTCGTGTTCGTGATCACGAACTACGACACGGGGGAGAACCCTGTGGCCCCCACCTTCGCCAACGTCTCGGGGACCGTGGGCAACGTGGAGTATCTCAACGGCAGCACCACCGGCGTCTCCTCCGTACCAGCGTCCGAAGTGGCCCACACCTTCAGCTTCGTCGGAAAGAGCGTCTACAGCGGATTCAATGTGGCGATGCCCGCAGCCTCGTCCACGACACCCACCGTAGTTATGTTCCATGCGTACTTCAACACGACCGGAGCATTCGTATGGAACTGCATGGCCCCGTGCGACTCTTGGTCGATGGGGACCCCGGGCTACATGACCGGAACGATGACCGTGGTCGCCTGAGCCCAACCCTTTTTAGTGGAGGGCCCCGGTGACCTGGCAGGTTGCCGTCCGGCCCTGGGAGAGGGTTCAGACGGCATGGCGTTCGGATCCCAAGGGGGTCACCATCGACCTGCTCCGGATGGGCATGGGGATTCTTTGGGGCTTCAACCTCCTCTTCATCCTGCTCCCGGCCAACCAATACTTCCCCAACTTCGCTTCCACGGCCCGGTCTTACGCGTCCCAATCATTGGGAGGTCCCGGAGTGGCCGACTTCGTCGCACTCCACCCCGTCTTCTTCGGCTGGCTGATCGCGTTCGTCACGGTGTACCTCACCGTCGCCCTGATCTTCGGGATGACCACCCGTCTCGCCTGCTACGTGGGGATCATGGTCTCAGTCTTTTTCCTTTGGACCCAGTTCCTCATGACCTTCATGTTCCCAGGCGGGACCGATGTCGGGGCCCACCCTTTGTACATCCTCATCTATCTCATGCTCATCATCGGAGGCGCCGGGAAGTATCTCTCCGCGGACCGTCTGATCTGGGTCGGGGGCACCCGCCATCCCCGGATGTCCCATTGGCTCTTCACCCCTCGACCCGTCTCGTCCCCAATACCCTCCTCGGGTGCCTCCCCTTCCTCCGATATCGTCCCGATGGGGAGCGCAGATGCCCGTCGCGCCTTTGCCGTCCGCTCCGTCGCGGCCGCCGCGGTGATGCTGGTCCTGCTGGCCGGGGCGGCCGAGGCTGGGGTCCAAAGTGCTACCTCCTCTGGCCCCTTCGCAACCCAAGTGAACATTGTGGACGTCCAGTACAACATCACTTATCCGGGCCATGCGTCCAGCGGGGCGTTCGGTCCGGCGCAGCAGGATGGCTGTTTCGACTGCTACGAACACGTCTCGCCGGGGAGCGACACGCAGGAGGAGGCCATGTTGACCAATTCCAAAGGGGGGAGTGCCGTGACCATCGAGTCCATGAATGTATCCGCGCCCTTCCTCCTCACTTCGAGCCCACCGTTCCCCGTCACCGTCCCACCGGGGGGGATGTGGATGCAGATCTTCGGTCTAAAGGTGCCTTCAACTCCGGGAGACTACACGGTGTACATCGCGTTCAATGTAACGTAGGTCCAGCCGGAACAACCCTAGAGCACTGTGACGTCGCCTGACATTCCATCCGGGACACCGGTGGGATTGATCTCGCCCACATCGGTCTGCGAGTACCAGCCAAAAGTACCCCCGCTCGGGAAGTAGGTGCTGAAACTGATCGTCACGGGCTCCGGTCCCGTCCGGGGAGGAATAGGGACGTTGAGCAATCCGGCCGACCCAAGGTCGACCGTGAACGTGTGCGAAACCTCGGTCTCCCCGAAGGAATGGACCGGGGAACCATCGACCGTGGCAATGTCCGTTAGCGTTCCACAGACCTCTTGGACGGAAGGCCCAGCGGGCGAGGATGCGGGGTCGTAATTGGTGACCGAGATGTGAATGACCACTCCTGCCGGAACGGAGAAATTGGCCGGGACAAGGAACTCGCGCCCCTGGCTTGCGTCCGTGAAGATCGAGAGGTTCAGGTACTCTCCACCCGATGCACCGGCCGGGACATTCGCCGGGGCACAGCCCGCGGACGCGGTGGCTCCATGTGGTGGCGGGGGAACTCCGGCCACCCAGCCGCTCAGCGCCAAGGAGCCTAGGAAGGCCACGGTCACAAGGGTGATCATGTTGGGAAGCGACAGAGGTTTGGGACGGGAAGTGGGGTGTGTTCTCGGGGCCGCTTCCGCCGAATCGGGCAGGGTCGACAACGGGAT
>JAKBKR010000182.1 GCA_021832495.1 bacterium
GCCGAGTGGAGGACCTTCCTTGGGCTCCAGCAGCTGAGCACCCTGAAGTACAAAGGAGCCACCTTTCAAGACCTCGTATTCGTGGCCGGTGAACTCAGGGAGACGGACGGATTGGCGCGCCTCCTTCCTGACCTGGTCGACCTTTGTCAGGTGCGGCCCTTACTGATGGCGGGAGATTCGAACGGGGTCCTGATTATCGGACTGGGAACTGGATTGACGGCCACTCCCGTGTCGGCTTCCAACGCATCCCCTCCGGCTTCGGTGATAGAGACCATTGCCCACCACCTTAGGGCGATACAGGTGGTGCGCGAGCCTCTTGCCACGCTCCGGATGCCCGTTCCCCACGGCTACGACCGGCTTGCTTGAACTTCCCCCAAAAGCCAGTGGGAAAGTACTGTTTGGTTTGTGTCTCAGGTCGGTAGGGCTGTGTGTCGCGCTTCTTGTACGCCTTTCTGCGAGCCGGGGGGAGAGATTTCAAAATACCCCGGACTGAGAGAAATGACCCGCCAACACCCGGATCGAACTGATAACGGAGGGATCAATCATGACTTCGAATTCGATCTTCAAGTCCGTCGTGGGCAACAAAGCCAGGGGGCGTTGCGATCTTACTAGGTCTACCCGGAAAGGGTCGGACGAACGGTTGGAGAGGATCCTCCTCGGTAGGCATCCGAAGGACCGACACGGATTCAATCACCCCAACTGGGTCACTCCAAAAGCCAAGTGCAACACGCTCGTGTCAGTCCGAACGCTTCGCCACAGGAGGCAATTCTCCATTCCACAACCGCTGCTCGACCTTACCCAGCGCCATCCACAACCCGTAGAGGAGCGCTTCGGGTCGGGGGGGACACCCAGGGATGTAGACCTCCACGGGAAGGGTAGAGTCTACGCCGCCACCGACCTCGGGGGACCCCCGGAAGGGACCTCCGGATATCCCGCAAGCACCCACCGCGATCACGAACTTGGGTCCCGCGGTCGCCCGATAGGTCTTTTCCAAGGCTAGGCGCATGTTCACCGTGACCCCGCCCGTCACAAGCAGTGCATCCGCATGACGGGGGGATGCCACAAAATGGATGCCGAGGCGCTCGAGATCATACTCAGGCCACGTCAGAGCCCCGACCTCCAGCTCACACCCGCCACAGCTTCCGGCGTCTATTTCGCGGATGGCCAAGGAGCCCGCAAAGAGATGGTGCACCTTGAGCTTCACGCTCTTCGCTAGTTCGGGGTCCCGTGCGGCCACGGGCCTTCCGGACACATGAGCGACCACGAGGTCCTTGCGGGAGAGGGTCGAGAGCTCGAAGTCGGTCGTGGCGGTCAGGGCCCCCGAGGGGCAGACATCGACGCACCTCCGGCAGAAGATGCACTTCCCGTAATCCAGCTCGAAGTGGGCTCCGGCACCGCTGCCCTCCACTTGGATTGCATTGGTAGGACATACTTTTCCACACTCTCCGGAACCGGTACAGAGGAGTGGGTTGTGGATGGGTGTCCGGGCAGACGAGGAGCGAACAGTCGACCGTCCCAGAGGGTACGACATGGTCAGTACCTTACCGAGGATGCCCATCTCTTCGGGGACTTGCGCAACGGGCGATGCGTCCTTTCCCGGATTCCCGCTCATCGGTCGAACCCCGAATACGATAGGTTGAGGCTCTTGTTGCAGAGCGGGAAGTCGGGAACGATGTTCCCTTTGACGGCATACTCGATGGCGGGCCAATTGAGGAACGATGGCTCGCGTACGTGGACACGGGCGAGCCGGCCATCGGGGGCGATGCTTACCCAGGTGAGATACTCGCCCCGGGGGGACTCTACTAGTCCCAGCCCATGCCTCTCATCAAGTCCCCCCGACACGAGGGGTGGTGCCGCCGGAGCTTCGGTGGCCCCATCCGCAAGGAACTCTAGTACCAGCCGGCAGCCTTCGATGACCTCGGCGGCCTTCACGCGGAGCCTGGCCTCGACGTCCGCCGATTGCTCGTGCGGCACATGGACGACCCGCCCGACGTAGGGTCCATACGGCATGTCCGACCGGACATCCCGATCAAGTCCAGAGGCCCGAGCCACCGGACCCACCAATTGGAGTGCCCGGGCCACGTTCAGGGGAACGGTCCCCGTGCCATGTATCCGGTCGAACACCGACGGCTGCGTCAAAAGATGCTCGAGAAGGGAGGTGGTCCCCTTTCCGATGGTGCCCATCCGGGGCGTCAGGATCGGACCCAAGGCCCTGTCCAACGGGCGCAAGAGGCCACCGATGGTCAGGACACCCCGGCCCGTGCGAGCCCCGGTCGCGGCCTCCAATGCGTCGTATGCGATCTGACGCAGGGCATTGGCTCGTGCCGCTCCTGCGGCATACCCCACATCGAGCGCGATCCCCGCGATGTCCCCGAGAAGGAAGGCGACCCGCTCGATTTCGAGAAGGAGCCCCCGGGCGGCTTGGGTCGCAGCATCGACCTGGAGGTCCAAGGCGGACTCCACCGCGGTGGAGTAGGCGAACGCGCCCGCTATGGGAGTGTCGCCGGACACGGATTCCGCGAGCGGCACGGAACTAACGGGAGTGCGCCCTTCGAAGAGCTTCTCGGTCCCCTTGTGGGTATATCCCAGGCGTACTTCGAGGGAGAGGATCTCCTCCCCCACGACCTGGAAGCGGAAGTGACCCGGTTCGATGATGCCGGCATGGACGGGGCCGACGGGAACCTCATAGACCCCCTCACCCTCGACGGGCGGGAACTCGTAGGTCTTCCGCTCTCCCGAAGGTCGGGACGGCGCCGTGCGCTTACGGAGCGGAGGGAAATCGTGGGACATATGGAGGAGCAACGGCCGTGGGTCCGGGGAAGAAACGAACTCGATGCCGAACATCTCGGAAATTTCCCGTTCGAAGTACAGGGCTGCGGGGACATCCGGCAGCAGGGTCGAGAGCCGGGGGGAGTCGGTCGGGAGCTCGGTGACGAGGTGAAGGCCACTCCCCGGCCCCGAGGGTAACCAGACTGCGTGGACCCGAAGCATGCTTCTTCCGGTGTCTTCCCCCCAGAGCGAACCCAACCGAAGCCCATCGAGCGTTTGGCAGCTTTGCGAAGTCAACCGCCAGCGGGACGGGGCGATGGCTATCTGCCAGAGCCTTTCGCAAGGGTCCCAAAGTGCCTCGACATCCTGGGTGACCAAAGGCTTTGACCGGGCTAAGGGAGGGTCTCCACCTCTCCGGGCGACAATACGGGGGGGGGAGACCTCGCTCATCCTCCTCCCACGACGACGGCGGCATGAAGCAACTGGGACAGCGGATTGGGGAGCCAGACCCCCAACCCGAGCACTATGGGCAACAAAAGGCCGATCGCAACAGCGGTGGCCACATATCGCCTGAAGCCCGAAGTGAACCCCACCCGGGGTTTGGGCCCGAAGAGCGCCCGCGAAAGATGAAGGAGCAACCCGCCGAAGACGATGGCCAGTGCGAAGAGCAAGATCACGTCCGCCCACCAATATCCCCCGGTGAATCCCGCGGTAAGGATGATGAACTCACTAGAAAAGATGGAAAAGGGAGGGACGCCAGCCAGGGCAAGCACCCCCAGCAGAAGCAGCCCCCCCGTTGCCGGGACGGCGGCAAGGGATCCGGAGATCTCTTCGAGGTCCTTCGTGCCGGCCTGGATGGTGAGCGTCCCTCCAGTGAGGAAGAGGAGAGTCTTGGTCGCCGCATGATTGATCATGTGGTAGAACGCCCCGAAGAGTCCGAGGACACCCCCGAACCCGATTCCGATGGAGATGATGCCGATGTGTTCCACTGAGGAATAGGCGAGGAGGCGCTTTAGATCTCGCTGCACGAGGATGAAGAGGGAGGCTAGGACCACGGATAGGAGGCCGAAACCAAGGAAAAGCCAGGTGGTGAATGTGAACCCGGGCATCCGGCTCGTGATCGCGTTCACGCGGACGAGGGCGAAGATCGCGCACTTGAGGAGCCCGGCCGACAACATGGCCGAGACGGGAGTAGGGGATTCGGAGTGCGCATCCGGGAGCCACGTGTGCATGGGGGCGAGCCCGGCCTTGGTGCCATAGCCGATGAAGAGGAAGACGATCGCAAGGCGAACGAGGCCGGGGTCCAGTTTGGGCGCCACTTGCATGAGCCGCGTCCACTCAAGCGTGGCCCCCGACGGCCCCGAGACCGCCCCGGAGGCCAGGTAGAGGAGGAGCGTCCCGAAGAGGGCGAACACGAGCCCCACGGAGCAGATGACCAGATACTTCCAAGAGGCTTCAATCGATCGGCGGTTGTGATAGAAGCCGACCAACACCGCGGAGACCAGGGTGGTCCCTTCCATGGCGATCCAAAGCAGGCCGAGGTCGTTCGCCTCCGCCACCACGAACATCGTGAAGAGGAAGAGGAGGAGGAAGGAGTGGTATCGCCGCAACCGTGGGAGGGAGAGGGCGTGCGGGCTGTCCTCCCACCCAAGGTAGTCGACCGAGTAGAGCACGGCGGCGAGCCCCACCACGCCGAGGAGAAGGAGCAAGACCCCGGAGAGCGCGTCCACGTTCAGCTCCGCAGAAGGGACGGGAGCGGTGCCCAAGGTGAGGATCTGCGAGATCGTGACGAAAATGATCGCGAGGGAGACGGCAGCCCCCGCGATGGAGAGCCCGTTGGCCCAACCCCGGCTCGGAGCGGCCTGCACGGCGACCGCCGCGGCCGCCGGAGCTAGAAGAAGTAGCAGGGTCCAGGGAGGGTCGGGGAGGTACAATTATCCCTCCAGAGAGCGGAGGACATCCGCATCCACGGTGTCGAAGGTGTCGTTCATGCGGTAGAGGAAGATCCGGCTGACGATGGCCAGGATGAGCAGGTTGGCGGCCACCCCGAGCTCCAAGAAGATCCCGAGGCCATAGGTCAGCGCAACACCGGCGAGGAAGACCCCGTTCTCCATCACCAGCATCCCCACGACTTGGGTGAATGCCTTGCGCCGGGTGCTGACCATGAAGAGGCCCATGAGAACCACGGCGACCGAGATGGGAAGCAACCCTGCGGCTGGAATCTCGGCAAGCGGTGTCAGCGGACCTACGACCGCCACCGCAAGAAGGAGGCACCCCAAGCCTGCCAGTGCGCTCAGGCGCACGGAGACGAACATCCGTATCTCGTTGGGTACTCGGATCTCCCTCTGGATGCGATGGAGGATCCAAGGGAAG
>JAKBKR010000183.1 GCA_021832495.1 bacterium
ACCTTTATCACCGGAGTTCAGGACGGGGGTGATATTGTAAGCGTTCTGAACCTGGTGCGGAGAAAGCAGGTAGGATGCGGTGGATGGGCAGGCTACGGAGCCCACGGACGTGGAAGAAGCGGGGCCATGGGAGCCGAGGGCTTCGACCATAGGGTCCGCGCCATCCGGTGGCGTGATTGCAAGGATCGGCAGGCCGGCCGGAGGTCGCGGAGGCAGGGTGAAGGCACCGATCTCGGACCCGGAAGAATCAGAATAGAACGAAAGCGCGGTTTGGAACGTCTGCTCGAAATCCCCAGCCGTTCCGGTCACAAGCCAGACGATCGCCCCGGAGGGAGCATCGATCGAGAATCCATGCAACCTCAGATAACCTGCAATGTTGGAGGCATCGGCCCCCGGGCGGATGGTAATGCTCCCCGTCATCACTTTCGAGGCCGGGATCGTACTCACCCAACGATAGCCTCCGAGGGAGTGGGGGGCATGCAATGCCACGGGAGCACTCATGACGGGCGGGGCTACTGCTACCGGAGAGGAGGGGGATGGCGATAGGGACGTGGAGAGACCCGACACGAACAGGACGGCGAGGATTAGGGTCGACCACCAGATCCGGGAGCTCACATGACCTCCCCGTAGATGGACACGAGCGAGGAAGCGGTGCGTTCCCAAGAAAAGCATTCCTCGACCCGCTGCCGTCCGAGACGCCCCATTTGGCGGGCGAACTGACGGTCTGAAAGGATCGAATCCATCGCCCGGCGTAGTTCCCAGACGTTACCGTACGGGACAAGCAGGGCGGTCTCACCCTCCTTGACGGCCTCAGGGATCCCGCCCACCCGGGTGGCAACGATAGGAAGTGAGGCCGCCATGGCCTCGAGCAGGACGAGTCCGAACGCCTCATACTCTGATGGAAGCACGAAGAGCGTAGCCCCGGAGAAGACGCTGACGTAATCCTGGAGGTTGGGAAGGTTCCCGAGGAAGCGTACCTCTTCTTTGACCCCGAGACTGGCGATGCGCTCTTCGATGGGGGCTCGCATCCCCCATTCCTGGCCGACGAACACGAGCGGGAGGCGGCGGGAGGGGGCCAAGCCGGCCCAGGCTTCAACCAGGGGCATGAGCCCCTTGTTCGGGGCCAATCTTCCCGCGAAAAGGATGTACTCGCGGGGAAGCGAGAGGTGGGACCGGGACGCGTCGGGGGAGGCGGGGGACCGCCACAGGTCCCAGGAAAGTCCGGGAGGGACCACCCGGATCTTGGCCGAGTCCACGAATTCGCTGACTTCGGTCTGCTCGTGACGGGTCTCCACGACCACCCGGTCGGCCCGGGAATAGACCGTGAGCCCGAACAGGTGGTCCTGTCCCCGGAGAAGGGCTTTCTTCCAAGATGGTTCCGCCCCGACCGCGGGATGGTAATGGGTCGAAACGATAAGGGGCGTATCGGCGACTCCCGCGGCCAGCGAAGATTGGAGCAGATGTCCGTAGCGATGGGAGTGCGCATGGATCACATCCGGGCGCCACTTGACCAGGCGTTCGGAAAGGCCCGGAAGGATCGGCATCGTGACCCCGGGAACGAGCTGGCGTATCACCGGAAGACGCTCGACCGGGATACCGTCCACTTCCTGGGAAGGATGGGTATGGTGGACCCAGTTCCCCTCGTCGTACAGGTCGCTTGCGAATACCGAGACATCATGTCCCTTCGCCTTGAGCTCACGGGAAACCTCCCGAACGTTGGTCTCGACCCCCCCGGGGGCATCGTACCGGAGAAGCACCTGGGCCACCTTCACTGTGCGCCTCGGGGGTTGAGCACGTCGGCGTAGATCCTGCTGAGCTGGGACACCACGCCCTCCCATGTGTACTTCGGAACGGTGACCGTTCTCCCGAACTCTCCCATGCGACCGGCGAGGGCAGGATCTTCGAGCAACGTACGGATGGCGCGAGCGAGGGCGGGTGCGTCCCGGGGGGGAACAAGGAGCCCGCTCTTCCCATCCTCTACCACTTCCGGAATACCGCCGACTGACGTGGACACCACCGGACGGCCCTGCGCCATGGATTCAAGAAGCACGAGCCCGAAAGCCTCGTACTCCGATGGCAATACCAACATCGCCGCCTCACGGTAGGCGGATGCGAGCATGCGCTCGTCCTGAATGAACCCCATCATGCGTACCCGTCCTTCGACACCTAGGGATGCGGTTCGAGATATAGTTTCACTCCGGGCCCCCCCATCTTCTCCCACCACGACGAGAGAAAGGTCGGGATAGGTGTCCGCCAGTTGGGCGAAGGCCGTGAGGAGCACATCCAATCCTTTGTTCGAAGCAAGGCGGCCAACAAAGAGCAGGAACGGCCCTGGGAGGCCAAAAGTAGCGCCGAATCCTTTTGGCCCTTCGTACGCTGGCGGAAGAGGAGTGTATCCCGGAGGGACGATCGCCACGCGAGGCAGCCTTGCCGCGACCTCCCGGAGCAGCCTTTCCTCCTCCCGGGTCTGGACAATGAGCCGCGCCGCGTGCTCGAGCACATAGGAGGCTAGGTGACGGTCGTAGACCTGGCGGAGACGCTTGCGTCCCGCGCCGCCCCATATCGACCAGGTGGGATGGTAGTGGGCGGTCAACACGTAGGGGATCTCAGAGAGCACCGTGCCTGCGAGGGCAGAGAAACCCTGGTAGGTCCCGTACGTATGCACATGCACGATATCGGGTCGGTCACGGCGGATGTCGAAGTAAAGTCCCGGAAGGAAAGGGTAGTGGAGGTCATCGGCGAGGGCGTAGGCATGATGGTGCTGGACGGGGATGCCCTCGGGTGTCCGGGAGCTCTCCAGACTTTCCCGGGGGAGTCTGGCCCAGGGGATCTCCGTGAAAAGATCGCTCGTGAGCACGCGCGCATCGATCCCCTGCTTCCGTTGGCGAAGAGCCACTTCCCGGACGTGGCGCTCAACCCCTCCTGGTCCGGGGTAGAACCGGGTGGCGACATGGAGCACCTTCATGGATGGTGGGCGAACGCATCCCAACCGATATCTGGCAGTTCCTCGGTGCCACCTTTCCCTTCCAACCGGAACTCCCGCATGGTGGTGAAGTGACCGACGAACGTAAGCGGAAACCCTCCCTTGCGCGCCCGGGCCGCCGCCTCGCTGCGCTTTCCGACGGGGATGGCGAGGATAAGCTCGTAATCGCCCCCCATGAGGGCGACCTCTGAGTCGGGCAGGGAGAGCTTTCGGGCCACAGGCTTTACCTCAGGATGGTACGGCAACCGGTCGCCCTCCACCACGGCACCGACGCGACTTGCCTCACCAAGGAGACGGACGGAGCGAGCAAAGCCGTCGGAGGAGTCTATCGCCGCATGCGCAAGGTCTCGGAGAGCGGCGCCTTCCGTCAACCGGGGCTCGACCGAGAGCAGATTGGCGAGGGCGCGCTTTCGGTCCCCGATACCGTGTTCGTATGCGAGGAAGGAGGCCCCGCCCCGACCGACCGACCCGGTCGTGGCAATCAGGTCCCCGGGGCGGGCCCCGGTGCGGGGCATGAGCTGTCCCCGATACCCCCAGCCCAGACCCACTCCGGTGACGACCCGCTGGGTGCCCGACTTGGTATCGCCACCGATCACATGGGTACCGTGGCGTTCGGCCACCTCTTCCATGCCGAGGACCACCGCCTCCGCCCAAGCCGCCGGGGTCTCGGGCGGTAGGATCAGGGAGCAGAGAAGTCCCGCCGGGATCGCACCCTTGGCCGCGAGATCCGAGAGATTGACAGCGGATGCGAGGTGGCCGATAAAGCGGGGGGGGGTATCGACCGGGAAATGCGTACCCTCGACGACCGCATCGGTCGTCGCCAAGAGATACTCTCCCTCCGCCGGCCCGATGGCCGCGCAATCGTCGCCCAGGGGTAGGGGCCCTGCGCCCGGATGGTGGAGGAGGGTCGCTAGACGTCGATGGAACCCCGTCTCCGTGAGCTGATGCAACGTCTCGGATCCTGTGGCTTCAGACATGGCTCCTAATCGGGGATATACGGATGCCTTATCAAGTGCCCGGCGGGGGCTGTGCCTAGCCTGTCTCCCCCGAGAGCGGCCTTGGGACCCTTGGAGGGTATGGGATCCCGGCTGCCTGATTCGAACAGGCGACCTGAGGATTTCCGCGGGACCGCCCGGGACGGGCGGGTCGAACTACAGTCCCCCGCTCTGCCTCTGAGCTAAGCCGGGCCCGTTTTCCCACAGGCTATTCGGGGAAAAGGCTTATGGGTAGATGCCTCGCAGCCGGATCGCGTTTGCGACGCGCTCCACGGCGATGGCGTAGGCGCCCGTCCGGTTGTTGACCCCGTACTTCTCTGCGCTGTCCGCGACCGCTCGGTACGAAGCGGACATGACGGATTCCAATCGCTCGTTCACGTCCTTCTCCGTCCAGAAGTAGCCTTGGAGGTCCTGCACCCACTCGAAATAGCTGACAGTGACGCCCCCAGCGTTGGCCAGGATGTCCGGCAGCACGGTGATGTGGTTCTTGAAGAGCACTTCGTCCGCTTCCGGAGTGGTGGGACCGTTGGCTGCCTCGGCCACGATCTTCGCTTTGATCAAGGAGGCGTTCTTGCTCGTGATCTGATTTTCGAGCGCCGCCGGGATGAGCACGTCGACGTCAAGCTTCAGGAGGTCTTCGTTGGAGATCTTCTGGGCCCCTGGGAATCCCTCGACCTGGCCGGTCTTCTGCTTGTGCGCTTCGACCTTGGCGATGTCCAGACCGTCTTTGGTGTTCATGATCCCACCGCGGGAATCGGAGACCGCCACCACCTTGACGCCCAATTCCTTGGAAGCCAAGTTTGCGACGACACTTCCTGCATTCCCGAACCCCTGAACGGCAACGGTCGCGCCCTTGGTCTTGAGGCCCTGGCGCTTCGCCGCCTCTCGGATCGCGTACATGCAGCCTCGGCCCGTGGCCTCGCCTCGACCTTCGGAGCCCCCGATCGCGATGGGTTTGCCCGTGACCACACCGGGGACGGAGTAACCCTTCAGCATGGAATACGTATCCATGATCCATGCCATGGTCTGGGAGTCGGTGTAGACATCGGGCGCGGGTACATCCATCTCCGGGCCGATGATGGGGGCGATCTCGGAGGCGAACCGGCGTGTCAACCGTTCGAGTTCCCCCTTGGACATGTGCTTCGGATCGCAGATG
>JAKBKR010000184.1 GCA_021832495.1 bacterium
CGTACTCCTCCGGTCGCAGGCGCACGGGGACCTCGACGAAGCCCTCGGCGTCCACGGGAGGGGTCGGCGCGGTCGACATCGCGTGGGAGCGGAGGAACGCGTGCAGCGCCGCCCGCATCAGTTCCGAACGGGTCGGGAACTCGCCGCTTGCGACGAACGAGTCGACCAGCCGTAGCTCTTTGCGGTTGCACCGTAGGGCGATGCGCGCGTCCTCGGGCCCCTCCCGACCGGCCTCGGGCGCGCGAACGCGCTCGTCTGCGGGGTCCGGAGCGTTGTCGAACACAGTCGAGCTGAGTGATGGAAAGTCCTGCTACTTAAACAAGTGCTCGCTGATTCGAGGGCCTCGTACATTCACTCGATCTACTTGATTTTCTGACGTGTCGAACAATTCTTTGGAAGCGTCGAACACGGCCAAGGTTCGGTCCCGGCTCAGTATAACCTCGTGCCATCGGACGCGGACGAATCGACTCAACCGGGTCGGGCCGACTTTGGGTTCCAAGCGAGGGACCAATCACCCTCTCCGCCGCCGACCGCGATCGACTGGGGTCCCAAGTCAGCCCCGTGAGCCGCCGCTGGCGCGGCTCCGCCCCCGTCCCCGTCACCAATCGAGCGGGGACTGCCCTGTTCCCGCGACGTCTTGGGATGACGCTAGACTTCCGCGCCCCCGTGCGCGCGTTCGATGGATCGAGGGAGAGGGTGGGTTCCGGTACAGGTTCGCCCGCCGCGCTCTTTGACGACTGACGTGTGTGGTGTGTCGTTATGCGTATTGGTATGTATTACGTCTTTTGACGATGTGCACACCGTTGGTTGTCGTCGAGTCGACCTCAGGTTTCAAATACGAGAGGTTTGCCATACCGTCACCCGCGGGTCAGACGACCCTTCGGAGGAAAAGCGAGAATGAACGTCTTTGGAGAGAAGAAGCGAGGCTGGAGAAAGGCGCGGAAGCGCGGGGTGTCGCCGATCATTGCGACGATCTTGCTGGTCGCGATCACGGTCGTGCTGGCCGCCGTGCTGTACGTGCTGATCTCGGGACTGACGTCGGGACCGGGCAATGCGCCCCTCGGTTCCCACTTTGGCTGGGGAAACCCGACGAACTTGACCGGGAGCAACACGACCTGCTCGGCAACTTCGGTCTACTGCTACGGGATTGAGATTGCGAGCGCAAGCTCGGTCACGACGAGCTCGGTGACGCTGGGTCTGCACTCGGCGGCCGGGACCGCGACTCCCTTCCCGTCCGGGACAAAGATTGCCCTGCTCTCCGCTCAGGGGGCCGTGGTTGCCACCTACAGCATCACGACGAACGGCTGGACGGCCGCGAAGGGGTTCAGCGGGTCCTTCGCCAGCGGAATGTCTCTGCAGATAATCTGCACGGGAACGGGAAGCGGCCTGCTTGGTGATTCGATCATCGCGATCGGCGGGGGTTCCTACAGCGGCACGGTCGGCGCGAGCGCCTTCCCGTAGGCACGCACACCGAGCCGCGTCCAACCCCTTCCACTACGAACCCTCCGCCCGCGACGCGGGCAGGGGGTTCCCTCTTCTATTCCAGGTCGAGAAAGCCGATGGGGCCCGTCGGTCTCCTCGGGTAAGGTTCCCGATTCACTTTCCGATATCGGCGTCGGACACGCCTACTGCTGTTTGACCGGAGAGGGTGTCGATGGCGCCGGTAGATTGGCCAGTTTGGGCGCCGGATTCTTGGCCACTTGTTGATAAAGCATGATGGTCAGCCCTCCGTCGTTCGCGCGTGTGACTTCTCGGCCATTCGTGATTCCATTGGCAACAGGGGGGCGGGGGTGCCGGCCCGCCTCTTCGCCCGGAGCCGGTAGCTCTCTCCCTTGATGTTCACCGTCGTCGAGTGGTGCAGGATCCGGTCCAGGACCGCCGAAGCGAGCACCGGATCTCCGAGCACTTCGCCCCACTCCGAGTAGACCTTGTTCGAGGTGAAGATCGTCGAGGCCCGCTCGTAGCGGTTCTCGACGATCCGGAAGAAGAGATGGGCCATCGTCCGGTCCCACGGCAGATACCCGATCTCGTCGAAGATCAGCAGGCGGGCGTTGCCCAGGTTCCGGAGCACCCGTTCTCCCACCCCGCGCTCGCCGGCCTCCTTGAGCTTCCGGAGCGTTCGGCCCGCCGATGCGTAGGTCACCGACAGCCCCGATCGGGCGGCCTCCAGTCCGAGAGCGATGGCGAGGTGGGTCTTCCCTACCCCCGCCGGTCCGAGGAAGATCACGTTCTCGGCGTTGTGGACGAACCGCAGGGTGGCGAGCTCCTCGATGACCTTCGGATCGATCGAGGGCTGGGCCTTGTAGTCGAACTCCTCGAGCGTCTTCCGCACCGGGAACCCGGCGACGCGCAGCCGCAGCTCGACCAGGTTGGCCTGCCGGGTCTTCCGTTCCTGCTCGAACAGTTCGTCGAGGATCTCCGTGAGCGAGCGCTCGTTCTTGCTGCCCTGCTCGAGCGCTCCGTCGAGGTGGCGCTCGAGCGTCGGGAGGCCGAGCGACCGCAGATTCGCGTGGAGTCGCTCGTAGGCGAGCCCGCTCATGGCGCACCTCCGAGGAACTGGTCGTAGACGGCCAGCGGCCGCTCCTCCACCGTCGGTACGGGTTGCTCGCGGCGGGTCCGTAGGAACTCGTTCAAGTTCTGCTGGCGCGTGGCGCCATAGAGCCCGGCGAAGTGCTCCTTCACCCGAACAACGGCCCCGCGGCCCGGGCGCACCTCGTGCCGACAGCGCTCTTCCCCGTCCACCTGGACGATCAGGTTGGTACCGCGGAGCTCGAGGCGCGCCTCGCGGCCGGCGAATCTCCAAGGGACCGAGTAGCGGTTGCCGCCAAAGGAGACGAAGCACTCGCGGCTGACTCGCCGAGTCTCCGTGATCACGATCTGGTACCGCGCTCGCCCGTCGACCGGGTGGAGCTGCTCTTCGTCCAACTGCGTGATCGGAACGACGCCGGTGGTCGCGTGGACCCGCTCGGCGTTGACGGTGTTGCACCAGCGCTGGGCCTGCTGGTTGAGGTCGGTCAGATTGGCGAAGGAGCGTCCGACAAAGAAGTTGCCCCGGATGAAGCGGATGGTGCGCTCCACCTTCCCCTTGGTCTCCGGGCGGTACGGCCAGCACAGTCGGGTCCGGAAGCCGTAGTGTCGGGCGAAGTCCTCGAACTGAGGATTCCACCGGTTCTCCTCGGAGCGCAGCGCCCTCTCGAGGACGACCTGGGCCATGTTGTCGTAGAGGATCTCGTCGGTGTAGCCACCGAAGTAGTCGAAGGCGTTGAGGTGGCACTGGATGAGCCTCGGGGTGTTGATCCTCGTCAGGAACTCGAGGTAGCGGCACCGCGAGTGCGAAAGGATCATCGAGAAGCCGTGGAGGTGGTGACGCTCGCCGTCCTCTTCGATCGATCCGAACGAGGCGAAGTCGACCTGAGCCTGGACGCCCGGAGGGGTCTCGTAGCGGACGACCGCCGTGACGGCCCGATCGCGCTTGAACGGGCGGACAAACTCCTTGACGGTGGTGTAGCCGCCGCGGTACCCCCGTTCGCGGATCTCCTCGAGGAGGCGGACAGCGCTCAGGTCATACTGGCTGAGACGGCCCCGGAGGTAGTCGGCGAAGGGGTCGATGGGACTGATTCGAGGCTTCCGCGGAGCGCGCGCCCCGGGGGGCCCCTGAAGGAGGAGGGCGTGCACGGTGTGGCGGTGCACGCCGACCTGACGGGCAATCTCGCTGATGGATAGCTTCTGGGCGGCCAGCTCGCGGATGAGGGTCTGCTGCTCGACTCGCAACACGGGGTTCCTCCCCCGTACCCCCTCCTCCTCGGACGAATTGAGGATGGCCATTTCTTCGGCGCCGTTTCTGGCCAGATCCGCGGCGCCACTTACAAGGGTATCCTAGCTGCGCCATGTTCCCTTCGTGACGTGGCGGCGCGACCGACCGCGGAGACCTCGAGACCGACCGGGGCCCCCTCGTTCCCCGGTGTCGGATCATGCGGAACGCCGACGGCCGGCCTACCGGTGGCTCCGTCGCGGCATCTCCAAAGCCGAGGTGGCCCGACGCCTCGAGGTGTCGTGGACCACCGTGGAGAAGTGGGAGAAGCGGCCGCTTGCCAAGGGCCCCAACTCCTGGGGCCAACACAAGCACCCCCGGCCTCCAAGACGACCCACCGCGGAGCAGCGGAAGAACCTCCGGAAGCCTCTGCTCGAAGGAGCGCTGGCCCATGGCTATGGGGCCGCCCTCTGGGCATTGAAGCGGACGGCCCGGGCCATCAAGGACGGATTCGGGGTAGAGTATACGGAGTCGGGAGCGTGGCGCGCCCTGCGGGACATGGGACTCTCCGCGCAGATCCCGCTACCGCAGGCGCCGGAGCGGGACGAGGCGTACATCCGGAAATGGACCCGGGAGGAGTGGCCGAAGATCCCGGCTCGGGTCTGCCAGACGGGCGCTACAATCCGGTTCCTGGACGAGAGCTGTCAGCAGTCGTTCCCGAACGTGCGACGGCGCTGGGCGCCCGCGGAGTCGCGCCCGGAGATGCGGTATCGGCAGGGGGATCGTCCGAGGCTGAACCCAATCTCGGCGGTGAGCCCGGACAGGATGCTCTTCTTCGACATCCACGAGGAGAGCATGGACGGGATGCGGGCGCTCCGGCTCCTGGAGCCGTTACTGGAGGAGGTGAAGACGTTCCTGTGGGAGTGTTGGACGCGGCTGGAGACGCGGAGGTTCCCGCCGTATGCGCCGGAGTTGGACCCCGACGAACACGTGGGGACCGGGCCCAAGTGCCGTCGGCTCGCGAACTGGTGCCCGAAGACGGAGGAAGAGATTCGTGCCGGAGTGGAGCGGGAGGTACGATCGATGCAGGCGTACCCCGCGCGGGTCGTCTCCTCGATCCGGCACTCGGAGCGGCCGCTCCCTTCGCTCCCGTGAGCGCCGAGAGCAACCCAAACCTTTCGGCGCGAAGGGCCCTGGCGAGATTCCTTCGGAGCAGGTGACCGCCCAAGCCCCAGGCTGTCCTCGCGCGTACTCGGCGTCCGCACCGTGCGGGAGAGACCACGCGGGACGATCTTGGGTGCGTCCGACGTTACTCGGTTGCGACTCTCTTGAGGTCTTCTCTCCACGGGTCGGACCTCGTTTCGGGAGGTCCCTTCCTC
>JAKBKR010000185.1 GCA_021832495.1 bacterium
CATGCTGAACCAACACGATGGCGCGGGAGCGTGTTCCCAGGCATCGCACCCTTCGTAAACCCTACTGAGGTCGTACACGGTCAGCGCGAACAGGACGCAACGGACCATTCCGGCGCGCGACCCTGTGGTCATTGATTTGCACCGCCTTTCGGACACCGGAAGCGTAGTCGCCCGCTCTCGGTCAATCTCTCCGTCATCGGACCGTCCCGGCCGTCGAAGTCCGCTGTCGAATCCCTGGGTGAAAGTTCCTCCCAGCACCTGGGGCCCATCACTTGGGGGAGCAACCGCTTCCTCTCACCCCGGTCTGCGAAGTGGTGTTTGATCCTATTCGCCATCCGCGATCGAGGTGCAACGGGTCGCCGATTTTGCGATCTTGCACCTTCCCGCAACGACGGTGTGCCCCTCACACCCCGAGACTCCACGCGGCCTAAAGGTGGGCGTCTTCGTCCGTCGAGGTGGCGGAGCGGCGGGGTTTGTTTGGGGTTCGTCGCATTCGGGGGTTCGTGCGGGTGTTCTCCCCCGTGTCCTGGTCGTCCATACGGCGCGAAGCAGGCATGAAGGCGAGTGGCATCTCCATGGGGCGCGCGCGCGGGGGTGCGGACGCCGTGCTCACATCGCGTTCCGTGGGCAAGGTGAGCGGAAGAGAGCAACGGGGACAACTGCCGAACTGCACGATGCAGTGGCGGCAGATGTACGCACCGCACGTGTGCATGTACGTCGCCGGACCACCACAGCCCGCGCAGCGGGCCCCCGGAGGTGCCGGAGAAAGCGAATCCGCAGTGACCGTATTGTTGGCGGGGGCGGGTGGCTCTTCGGGCATGGCTTCCGGCGCTCCCCCCATCGCTGGCGCCGCAGGATAGGCCGGAGGCTCGTAGGGCGGGTAGGCCGGGGATGCCGACGGAGAAGGAGCCGGGGCGACCGGTTGTGGGGGGGCGGTGGCCACAGGGCTTGGGGTGTAGTTCAGCGCCGGGGGCGCCTGCACCTGGAAGTCCATCGTCATCGATTCGATGGCCTTGATCACCATCGCCTTGTAGATCCCGATGCTCAGGTTCTTGACCAGGCGGAACGGGGTCCGCTCCTCTGGGGGCAAGGTCAAGGCCTTGCGCGCGAGGTCTTCCACGTCCCGGGAGAGCTTCATTGTCTCCGGGTGGATCGGCATGCTCATCACGCTCTGGACGTAGCCAGTGAGCCTCTGGACCTGGGCGAGCGAGTATTCCGGGGGAGAAAGGAGTGCGACATCGGCGAGCGATAGCGCTCCCCGGTCCACGCTCGAAAGCTTGCGTTCCATTGCCTGCGTGATGAGATGGTAGGACATCCCCTCGAGGTCCATGATCTCCTTGTCGGTGAGCTTGTTGACATCCACCTCCACGACCTTCGTGGCCTCCCGCATGACGGGGTCGATGAGGTCCCAGGGAACCTGGAGGGTCATGAAAAGGTCGTTCCGTGTGACGGGGCGGTTGGCCTGAGCCGAGAGGACGAGCGCCTTCTTTCCGTAGAGCTCGATCTGTTTCTCTCGGACCTTCTGCGTTGCCACGTTCTTCGCCTCGATGGCGGCCTCGAGGTCCGGGTCAAGCTTGAGGGCCTGATCGATGGAACGCAGGGCCTCGTCCGGGTCACCGACGTCCATGAAGACGAGCCCCAGGCTCAGGTGCGCGTGGGCATCCTCCGGATTGAGACGGACGGATTCCTTGTACTCCCGGATGGCCTCGTTCTGGTGCCCGAGCTTCTCGTGGACCTTGGCGATCTTGGAATGCGCCTCGGCATTGTTCCGGTCCGCGGAGACGGCCCGCGCATACGCATCGCCCGCCTCCTGCCACTTCTCCTCCTTCGACCACAGGTCCCCGAGGCGCAGCAGCAGCGGGACATGCGAGGGGCTCAACTGAAGCCCCTTGACGCACGCTGCGATGGCATCGGGCTGGGACCCGACACCGCTCTCGGCCTCGGAAAGGTAGAGGTACGCCTCCGCCGAGGGCGATTTGGGGAGGAACTCGCTCAGGAAGGCCTTGGCTTCCCTGGCCTTCCCGAGCTCGAGCATGGTCCGGGCCTTCCACAGGGAAATGTCGGGGTTGCCGGGGGATTTGCGCAGGAGCTCTTCGAAGATATCGAGCGCCTCGGTGTAGTGCTCAAGCTGGAAGCTGACCGAGCCCCGCATGGTGAGGATGTCGAAGGTCAGCTTCTCATTGACCTCCGACGGGAAGGGGGGCTGCCCGAAATCCTCGAGGACCTTGGCCGCCTCCTCAGGCTGGCCGTTCTCGTCGTAGGCGCGGGCCTTGCGGTACTCGGCTTCGTACTTGAGCTTGGGGTCCCCCTTCTTTGCCTCCTCGTAAGCCGCGAGGGCTTCGTCCAGCTTGCCGAGGTCGCTTGCGAGGTCCCCCTGCATGAGGTAGAGCTTCGGGACATCGGCCTTCTTGGGGGTGGTCGCAATGACTGATTTGATGGCCTCATAGGCCTCGTCCTTCTCTCCCCGGGCGAGGTGGATCCGGTGCTTCTCCTCCCAGGCGCCGGCATCGCCGGGACTCAGAGTAAGGATGGCCTTGAGCGAGTACAGAATCTCGTCGTCGTCGTGGAGGAACTTGAAGGCCTCCATGCGGAGGATCCACACCCGAGCGTTCGAAGGGTCGCGGCGAAGAAGAGCGTCGATCTCGCGACGGGCCTCGGGGACGCGCCCCGTCAAGATGAGGGTCTCGATGTAGGACAACAGCGCGAAGTTGTTCTTTGCGTCGATCCCGAGGCCCTGTTGGTAGTAGCCCAGGGCATCCTGGTACATCCCCGCCTCCTTGAGGGCATCGGCAATCTCGAAGTAGGCCGTCGGGTCCTTGTCCTGCAGGGAGAGGGCCGTCTTGAGCTGGGCCAGTCCCTCCTCTTTGCGGCCCTGCTGGGTAAGCATACGGCCATAACGGCGAAGATAGAGAGGGTTGCGCGGTTCGCGCTGGATGAGCATCTGAAGGTAGTGGAGGGCCCGGGCGTTCTCGTTGAGGGCCCGGAGGACCTCGGCCATCCCCCAGAGGAGGTCCACATCCTCGCAGCCCGCCTCGACAGCCTTCTGGTAGGACTCAAGGGCCTCGGAATTGCGCGTGATCTCGCGCAGGACGTGCCCCCGTTCCTTGAGGATGTCACCCCGATGTTCGTTGCCGGGCAGGGCGAGGAAGTTGCTGTACGCCTCTTCCGCCTTTTCGGGTTTGTGGACCTGACGGAAGACCTTGGCCATGCCAAGGAGGCAATCCGCGTGGAGTTCGGGGGAAAGGCTGGCGCGCTCGTAGCTCCGGAGCGCTTCCTTCGACCACGCCTCCCTCTGTTCGGAGTCTGGAGGCGCGTGCTCGGCCCAGTATTGGTACATACGGGCCCGCTCCATGGCGATGTCGTACGAGGTCGGGTCCTCTTCGAAGATGCGGTCGATGATCGGGGGGACGTCCCGATGCATCCCGAGCGCGGTCAGGCAGGTCTTCTTGCGCTTGAGGTAGGCCACGGAGTTGGGATACGCCGCGAGCAATAGGTCGGCAATCCGGAGCGCCTCCCGCCACTGTCCCAGTTCGGCGAAGGAGTCTCCGAGCCACTCCATGGTGTTCGCATCGTTCGGCTCCTTGGCAAGGATCGCATTGGCGAAACCCACCACGCGGTCGTGGAGCCGATGCTTGTGCGCGAGCTCGAGACCCTTGCGGATGTACCGGGTCTCGTCGGGATGGTAGCGTGCGATCTCGAAGTAGGTGGCCAGGGCCTTCTCGATGTCACCCTCGTCCGCGAAGAGCTGGGCGAGCGCTGCCTCGGCCTCCAGATTGTGGGGGGACAGACTGAGCCATGCATCGTAGACCCGGAGGCTGAGTTCCCGGTCGGCCCGGGCCACGGCGATAGCGCGCAGGGACTGGATGTTGGCGAGGTTCCGGGGGTCCAGTTCGAGCATGCGCATCCGGATCGCGATGATCAGGTCCTGGTCGAGCTGTTTGGATTCCAGGGCCTCAGCGACCTCCTGTAGCACTCCGGCGCTCGTCTCCACTCGTTGGTTGAGGAGCGCCCGGTAGAGCTCGAAGGCCTCCGGATAGCGTTCCATTTCCCGTAGGATGCGGGCCTTGGCGAACAGGTAGGTTGGGTTGTCCGGTTGGCTCTGGAGCGACATGTCGACCGCTTTGAGCGCCTCGTCGTAGCGCCCGGCGTTCACTAGAAGGTTCGCCAGGGTGAAGTTCAGTGTCGCATCCCGCGGATTGGTGGCAATCAACTGGCGACAGGTGTTGATCGCCTCTCCGGTACCTCCCATCCGTATGGAGATAGCAAGTTTCATCTGGAGCGCCTTTGGGTTCCCGGCTTGGATCTTGAGGGCCCGGTCGACGTACTGGGTGCTGGTCGCGTCCAGTTGCTGGGCTTGCAAGTAGCTATCGATCGCCTCGGACGTCTTCCCCAGGATCTTGAGCGCATCCCCCTTGCTCGCCCACAGCGTCTTGTCTTGCGGGGAGAGGGCTAGGGCGTGGTCAAGGAGTTGCATAGCGACCTCCACATCCCGGTTCATGGCGACCAGGAAGACCGCCTTGTGGTGGAGCGCAGGCACATAGGATGGCATGAGGGCGAGCGCGATGTCGGTTGTGGAGAGGGCGAGGGCTTCCTGTGAATGCTTGTAAAGGTTCATGGCGATATGGTCGAGGGCCTCCACGGACTCCTGCGGAGCCTTGGTCAGCTCCATGTAGCCGGATTGGGCCACTCGGACAGCCTCCACGAGGAAGGCCACCTCCTTGTCGTACTCCCCGACCTTGCTTGCCTGGTCCGCCTGGGTGATGTACTGCAGGATCTGGGTCAGTACTGGGGGAAGCGTACCGCCGGTGGAATACGAACCGCTCATGGAGGGGATTTCCTGTTGTTCCAAAGGGTCCATCCCTTATAAGCGTAAGTGGGAACGGCCCGGTACAGGGCCCTCGGAACCGGCGACCGCCATGCGCCCGAATCCCCAGAGGGTCCGTTCATCCCGCGGCGAATGCGATCGGTGCGTATCCCCGCTAGCGCGGCAGGTCTGAGGCGAGTCGCCGGCCTACGTGGGTCCTCTCCGGGAAGCCCGACTCGAGGAGCCCGCTCAGCAGTTCGTCGTGCTTGCGCTCGTCGACCCGCATGCTGTGGGCCAAAAGCGCCATCACCCCGC
>JAKBKR010000186.1 GCA_021832495.1 bacterium
AGTGGATGGGTCCATCGAGCTGGGTCTGGTCGCATTGGACAAGGGTTACCAGTCGCGACGGAACGCGCAACTCATCGAAGACCGGGGGGGCACCCCGGTCATGGACTTGAAACAGAAAGTCCGGCACTCGTTCCCGAGGAACTACCCGGCATGGAAGCGGATGGTATGGCGCTGGAGGGACAAGCGGCCCTTCCGGTGCCGCTACCGGCGCCGGGTGGTGGTGGAAGGACTCTTCGGAGCATTCAAGCGCCGGTTCGGGGATCGCGTACGAAGTCGCCAGAGGCACCGTCAACGTGCGGAGATACTTGCGCGGGTGGTGATGTGGAACTTACTAGCGGTGGTCTACCACCGTGCATGAAGCGCCGGGGTGGATTTGCCGGGCACACACTAAATCCACGTAAAGCATTTATATCATGTGGAAATTATCTTGTCATGACAAACCTTGCAGTTTTGGTAGTATTTCTGTTATCTATCGTCGCAGTCCCGAGTGTTGTAACGGCAATTGCTCGCGCTGGGAATTCTAGTCCCAACATCCTGCCGGGAGACTATGTGACTTTCAGTTGTGATCACGGTGCAGTTTACCTTGGAGGGACCCTAGTATGTCACGATGGAAGCACTAGCAAGGACGTTTGTGACTCCGCTAACTGCACTGACTCGCTCTCTGCTACCATGGACAGTGGCTATACGTTTAGCAAGTGGACCGACTCTGGTGACGCAAGTGTTTGGTGCAAATTGTGTTCTAGCACAAAAGTTTCTTTCAACGTTCCCAATCCGGGCAACATCTACTCGGGGTCGGTGACCCTCAATCCATAGGAGGCAGCGCCCGTTCCCTAGATAGAGTCGACGCGGCGTCATTTCGCTTGATGGAATTTGGGTGATAAGGGAGTAATCCGTGAGCTTATGGAGTAAGGACCAATGTGCCGATAAATGGAGATTGATTCCCGCCATTTCGGATTCCGGCATAATACGGATCGGGGATTTTCGCCCCGAGACTACAGTTGGGTAGTGCCGGGATAAATACAATGGGCTGATCTACGGCTCTTCAGAATCATGGTACGAAACAACAACAAGGATCGTTCTTACCATGAAAAATATCGAATTCGTTGCAATAATAATTAGTATCATCATAGCGCTACCGCTGGGAGCAGCCCCTCTGAGGTCGCTTGACCACGTATCGGATGAGCCAATCGCATTCTCCATCCACTCGATTGCGGCCTACCCTTCAACTAGTATTCGAACGCAAAGTGGGTGGGGAGCCAATTTGGATCCGATCCCCCCCGGATACACATACCCGTCGTCAGGGGCATACCCTATATGGGAAGAACTCTATCCAGCACAGAATTATCCTCCCTCCAATCGGCAGAATGCCAGCCTTACAGTGATCGAATCGAGCCTCGGTACATCTCTTCCCGTGCTGTTCGGTGGAACTGGGTGCGCATGGTTTTGCAACGAAACGAGTGTTTTCGGAACGATCAACGGAGAAATGGGATGGATTCCCATTCATTCCTCCGGACCGTCAGCACGGGAGGGTGCGGCGTTTGCGAACGATCCGGTCTCCGGTGGCGCTCTCCTCTACGGTGGGCGGACCAACTCGACCTTCTTCGCGGACACCTGGCTGTTTTCGGGCAAGACAGAACAATGGTTACCACTGAAGACTCGCAATGGTCCACCCGCTCTCGCCTTTGCCTCCATGGTCTTTGACCCGAACCTGGGTGGCGACATACTCTTTGGTGGAGAAACATCGTCTGGGGCGGCGTCCGGGACTTCGTGGCTCTATATAGGCGGGAATTGGACGAGGATGAATACCACCGGGGGACCCCCGGCGAGGTGGGGGGCAGCACTCACTTTCGATTCGACCTCAGGTCAGACCTATTTGATGGGGGGAAGGAACGGTTCCGCGGTCTTCAATGACCTCTGGGTCCTGACCAATGATACTTGGTTGCAGGTCCAGACTTCATCGGGCCCTCCCGCGAGATATCTAGCCGCATCCACTTCTACCGCTGGAGGCTATCCCCTCTTGTTCGGGGGTTTCGGGACGAAAGGGCAGCTCAATGACACATGGATGTATGAAGTGCCGAACAGTTCCTGGATCAACATCACCGCGCTCCTGCCGGCGGGAAGTCCCAATCCGGCACCACTAGGTGGGGGGCAGATGGCCCCGTACCTCGCGGACAACCTGTTCCTCTTGGTCGGTGAGGGAATGGCGGGAACGTCCCAGATGGTGACTTGGCTGCTGAGTGTCCCGGAGGGAGGAACCCCGGGGGGAATGCTGGCCCACATTGCTACCACGAATCCCTCGGGCCGATCCCCGTTCACGGATACGTTCACCGCCATGGTGAGCGGGGGACTCCCCCCCTACAATTACACATGGACTTTGGGAATCGAACATTCCGCCAGGTATGGCGACCGCGTGAGCTACACCTTCGTAGGACAGGCCGAAATCCAAGAACCGGTCTCCTTGCAAGTCTCCGACTCAAAGGGAGATGTAGTGTCCGTTGCGATCACCGTGCTGTTGCTTCCTCCGGCGGGAGTGTCTCCGTACAATCTCCCCACCTGGATCTATGATGTCGGAGCGATTGCTGCCATCATAGTCATCTCATTTGGGATGGCAAGCGTGTCCAAGCGGGCTCTCCGAAGGGCCCATGAAGCCGAACAACTTTGGATAGCCCTCGACATTCGTGCTCGGGAGGGACATCTGTCTGCCCTTGTGGCGGCAATCCGAAGTTATCTAAACGGAGGGACGATGATCGTTCTGGCCGTCTCCGTCCTCCGGGAATCAGAGAACGTGGCCAAGGAAGTATGGAGAGGAATCCGGACATTTCTTCGACGGGGAAAGGTTGGAGCCGTCTGGCTGTTCCGGAACTTGATGAATGTGGTGGCCAAGCTGGTCTTTGTTGTCACCGTCCTCTTCTTGCTGATCCAAGTACAGTCTCGCATTTCCTCAGGCGGGACGACCCCATTCCTCGGATTGGTCTCGTTGTGGTGGGGGCAACTGCAACAGTTCTTCACAGGGGCTTGGATTGCCGCTCCCTACGCACTCAACGTGTCCGGAGGAGGGGTTTCCGTTCCATTTTTCGAAGTGGCCGCCTCGACGCTGGAACTGGCATTCTTCGGGTTGCTATTGAGTGTGGCCATCTCGTACCCCCTTGGAATGATGTCGGGATGGCTCCGAGGGGGAAAGGTGGATTGGTCAACTCGCCTCTACTCGGTTGTGGGGATGTACTTTCCTACCGTCATCTTATCCTTTATTGCGATTGGCGGGACATATCTCTTTTGGGTGCATGCCACCGGGGATTTTCTGGGTCCGTTTGGTATTCTTCCCCCTGCGGATTGGTTCTCCAACAACATGGGAAGAGTACCCTCGTGGGTGACCACGGCGGGAACCACGGGGCCCACGGGGTTCCCGATGGTCGATGGGATCTTGCATGGTGCATGGTCCTTCGAAGAGTTCGTGCTCATCCGCACCCTCTTTCAAGGAGCGCTCATCGCTTTGGTGTACTCCTCGATGTACCTCCGATATCTTCGTCTCTCCACCGAGGACTTCCGAGAGCAACAATTCATCCGGAGCGCCCAGGCCAGGGGAGTGAGCGACCGTAGACTCCTCTGGTCACACGCCACGAGATACTCTTTGGTCTCGTACATCGCCACATTCACCTCCACCTTCAGCGTGTTCCTGCTTACGGTGGCCACGGTAGAACTGGTGTTCGTGGATGTCGGCGTTGGATCTGCGGTCTGGCAGTCTTTTCTGAATGAAGACGTCGGGTCGTTGATCCCGCTGGTGTACACCTTCGTCCTTGCCGTGGTGGTGGTCAATGTCGTCGTAGATGGCCTCATTCGGCTCCTGGACCCACGAATCCGGTCGCGGGACCCCACGAGGTAAACGATGGAACGGAAACTCAACCGGTCCTTCCTCCGGTCCGGGCTGTTCCACAATCGAGTATTCCTCGCCGGTTGCGCAGTGTTGACCTTCTACATCATCGTGGCGCTGAGCGCCCCGCTCTTGTATCCCGGACAAGGCTTGGCCCTGATGAACTACGATCACCAGATGGAGGCCAACTGTACTTTGCCGTCCCCTCCGACGTTGTCGTTAACTCCCTTTTCTTTGGGACGACATCCTTTGGGAGAAACCTACTTTTTGGGATTGGGAGTGGCCCAGGGACTCATCGCCGGTACGCCTTGGGACCTTATGCTCATCTCTGCGGTGTTGCTCTCTGCGGCCTCCATCGGGGTTCTGGTGGGGCTCTACTCAGGAGTATCCGGAGGAAGGACAGACTGGTGGTTGATGACGGTGGTGGATGCTTTTCTTGCAATCCCCGACTTTGTCCTTCTGGTTTTCTTGGGAACGGTCTTGATCCGGGTCGATTCCCACTCTTCTGCTGTCCCGATCTTCGTCTCTGCGATGGTGATCACCTTGTGGGCCCCTTTTGCCCGAGGAGTACGGGCCGAGGCTTTGCGAGTAACTCCCATGTACTTCGTTCAGGCCGCGGTTGCTTCCGGAGCCGGGAAGATCCGTATCGCCTTTCGGCATGTCCTCCCCAACAGCCTTGCTCCGGTCTTCTCCCAGATTCCAATCTCAGTCGCTGTAATCCTGATGATCTTTGTAGGGCTCCAGTTCTCCGCTGCGTTCTTCAACTATGGATTGGCAGCCTCCGCGGGTAGTTGCGGGGCGGAGTTTGGGCCCCTCCCCTTTTCGGCCCCGATCGTCCCCAACCCCCGATATCCTGAGTGGGGAGGGATCCTCGCCGCGGGCTTGGTCGATGGTGCGGCATGGATTCCCCAACCAGGGGCTCCCCTCGGAGTGGCTTGGTGGGGATATTTGATTCCAGGGGTATGGATACTCTTTTTCGGATTGGGGATCGTGATGTTTACGGACGGACTTTATTCCCACTTCTCAACCTTCCAACGCCGACTACGAGGCTGATTCGCTGTTCACAAGTCTTCAACTGGCACCCTTGGGTAGCACCCCTGGAGGAGGCGTGGTCGGAATTCAAACACCTGTCCAACCTGACCTAGACAGATCTTCGGGTTTCACCTCGAGATTTGTGTTGCCACTGTAAACTTCTCCGAATTTGCCATGCAAGGTTATCTCCATTGTGACCGC
>JAKBKR010000187.1 GCA_021832495.1 bacterium
GACGAGGCCCTGCGCGGACCTCCACATGTGGACGATCCGGGGATCGGCCGCCCAGCTTTCCATCACGGCGTCCACCCGTTCGACGTACGGCTCGGCAAGCAGAAAGGACACGAACGGGCATCCCAGAACGGCCGGCTCCGGTAGGTACCGGTCCGCGAGCCAAGATTCCGCGTAGATCCGCGAGCGAACGTCGCGGAAGGTCCGAGGGGGAATCCCGGAGCGGGCTATCCTTTCCCGCTCAGAGAGAGGCTGCGCGGCGAGCATCGAGCGTATGACCGTTGCTTCGGCGGGAGTGATGCCCCTCAAAGGCCCAGATGCCCCCTGTCAATGCCTAGCACGCGCGGCAGTGGTCACGCGGCTCCCATGCCGTCCCGTTCAAGTAGTTCACGGTCGGAGGTTTGATGCGATGTCTGCCCCACCGCCACATCTTTCCGGGTCCGCCCCAGACCGTAGCCGGCTTCGCCGTTCCACCGTCCCGGGAATCCTCGGGTCGATCGTGGTGGTCCTAGTCCTGCTGGTACCTCAACCGGCGGTCGCCCAGCACTCGAGCCCTGGCGTGGTGGCCGCTCCCCACGTCCCAAGCACGATGGTCCCCACGTGGAAGCAGTTCTCCAATCCGCTCAACGTCTCTGCGACCAGCGTGGGGCCGGGCTACATGGTCTGGGACCAGGCGGAGCAGGTCGACATCTATTGGGTCCCCAACTCCGCGCTCAATGACCTCTACTTCTACTACCCGACCAACGACACCTGGCGCGTCGGCGCACCGATGTACACCCTGGCGTCGAACCTGAGCTCGAGCGAGTGGATCATCGGCGCGGCGTACAACTGGCAGGACGGGGTGATCGACGTCAGTGTCCAGTCCAAGGGCACTTGCGCACCCGCGGGCGAGGTCTGCTTCTTCGCCTACGCTCACGGTTGGATGAAGGAGATCGGGTCTTTCGTGGAAGCGACGTGCTACGGTCTCTCGGTGTGGGATGCCGCGGACCACGCCGTCTGGTGGATCTCCACGGGCAGCCCGTCGCACACCTACACGATCATCAACAACACGGTGACCCAATCGGCCGTCGTCCCTCCCTCCTCGAACTGCAACAGCGGGAACGCCGTATGGGACTCGAAGGACGGCTACGTCATGTACGACCGGGGGGCCGGCTACGGCTACGAGACCTACGTCGGAGGGGTGTACACTTCGATCGCCGCTCCCTACCCCTGCGACACGCCCCTGATGGCGTTCGACCCGGCGAGCGGGGTCAATGAGGTCGTGAGCTACGGGTGCGCGGGCTTTGGAGAGACGGACCAGTACCTGTGGAACGGGGCCGCTTGGACGGACATGGGCGTCCCCTCGGGAACGCCTTCGGACAGCCAAGGATACACGGAGGCCAGCTACGACCCCGTGGTAGGACGAACGTTGTTCCTGACCGGCGACTCCACGAACGGAGCGAACGGGCTGTGGGGGATCGGGCTGGGGATCAACGCCCCGCTCACCGCCACCGCGGCCGCATCCCCGGCCATCGGGCCGCTCGGGACCACCTTCACCTTCACCGCAACGGCGAACGGGGGAACGCCACCCTACTCGTGGATGTGGCGGTTCGCGGATGGCGGGAGCTCCGCTTCCCAGAACATCACGCACACCTACTCCCAGCCCGGGACCTACACGGTCCACCTGTGGGTCAACGACAGCGCTTCGGGCCGCGTTCTGCTACCTCTCTCGGTGACCGTCTACGCCCCCATCTTCCGGAACTGGACGGAGATCTGCGCCCAGTGCGGTCCCCCGGCCCGGGGAGACGGCCCCCTGGCCTACGACCCGGTGGGAGGTTTCACCCTCCTCTTCGGCGGTGGGATCTCGAGCACTGCCCCGCGCTTCAACGACACCTGGATGTTCAAGGGCGGGATCTGGACCCAGCTCCACCCCGCGCACTCCCCCGGGGCGCTCCAGGGAGCGAACCTCATCTGGGACCCCACCGACAACGAGTTCGTACTCTTCGGTGGACTCAACTCCAGCCGTGTTCTCCACAACGAGACCTGGACCTTCAGCAACGGCGACTGGACCCAGCTTACCACCACGCATGCGCCCGCGCCTCGCTATGACGCGAGCATGGTCTGGGACACAGCGGACGGCTACGCCCTGCTCTTCGGCGGCTGCTACGTCGGCTGCCAGAGCACGTTCGGAGACACCTGGAAGTTCGTGGGTGGGTCCTGGACCCAGCTCTCTCCCGCAACCTCGCCGTCCCCGCGTGGCTGGGCCTTCATGACCTACGACGCCGCCGATAGTGAGGTGGTCCTGTTCGGCGGGGCCGTCCCGATCTACACCGCCGTGGGAGACACCTGGACGTTCCGAGCTGGGACGTGGACCCAGCTCACCCCCATCATATCCCCGTCCGCGCGGTGGAGCGGGATCGAGGGATTCTCCTACGACCCTACCCTGGGATATGCGGTCCTCTACGGAGGGACCTCCGGCGCCGTGTCCCTCTCGGACACGTGGGCGTTCAAGGGCGGCCTTTGGACCCAGGTCACGACGGCGGTGAACGCCGGTGGGAACGTCGACATGGGAATGACCTACGACGCCTCGATCGGAGGCGTCATCATCTTCGGCAACGGCCAGACCATCACCAACCAGACCTGGATCTTCGGACCGTGGACCCCCGCGCCCCTCTCGGTCTCGCTCACTGCGGGGCCCAGCCCCGCCGATGTGGGCAAGAACGTGACCGCAGTGGCCACTCCTTCCGGAGGTGGAGGGTCGCTCGACTACACCTTCGCCTTCGGCGACGGCACGTTCGTGCACACGCTGAAGGGAGACGCGACCCACGCGTTCGCGGCCCCGGGGACCTATACGGTCCGGGTCTGGCTCAACGACTCGGGCGGCCAGTCTGCAGGCGCCGCGAGCCTGGTCTCCGTGAACCCGGCCCTCTCCCTGGTCGTCCAGGCCTCCCCGAACCCTGCCTACCTCGGAGCGCCGGTGAACTTCTCGACCATCACCCTCGGTGGAACTTCACCCTACACCTACTCCTGGAACTTCGGTGACGGTGGATTGGGGGGCAACCTCGCGAACATCACCCACATCTACACGACGAACGGGCCCTTCACCGCCACGGTGACGGTGGCGGACGCCGCGGGGTCGGTCACCCGCGCCTCGGTCAGCATCTCGATCGCCCTGCAGGTCTCGATGTCCTCCAACGTGACCCTGGGGGCCGCCCCCCTGGTCGCGGGCTTCCGGAGCACGGTGGTGGGCGGAGTGCCGGGATACACCTACGCCTGGAGCTTCGGAGATGGCGCCACGAGCTCTCTCGCCTCCCCCACCCACACCTACTCCACGGCAGGGGTGTTCTCAGCACGGCTTCTCGTCTCGGACAGCGCCGGCCACACGGCCTCGCGGACCTGGACCATCACGGCCACACCGAGCGGTCCTCTGCAAATGTCGGTCTCGGCGACACCGAACCAGTTCTACCTGGGCAACAGCACGACCATCACCGCGTCCCCCACGGGAGGTCGCGGTGGGTACACGCTGACCTGGGTCGTCCTTCCGAACTGGTGCGTGGCCCTATCCTTGTCGGTGCTGAACTGCACCCCGACCGTGAGCGGCAGCTACACCTTCCAGGCGGAGGTGTCGGACGCGGCCGGAGCCCAGTCCACCGGGCAGGTCACGGTCCAAGTGCTCACCCACAACACCGTGGGTCCGAAGGCCTCGACCGGGTTCCTTGGGCTTTCGGGGAGCGTGGTGATCGACCTGGTCCTGCTCGTCGCCATTGCGGCCGTCGTCGTAGCGTTGTTGGTCACCTACGAGACCCGCCGTCGGAGCCGGATCCAGCGTGGAGGCGGCACGACCGGGGTCTCGCAGGCCGCCCCACCCCCTGCGATGAGGCCGCCCTCCCCTCCGACGGCCGGGGACCGCAGGCCGATCCCTCCGTCCGGAGAGAGCGACTCGCTCAAGGACATCTTCTAGGCACGGCCGCGCGCCTACGGCGCGTCGGACGTGACTACGACGAGCCGTGCGCGGTCGCGGGCGGGCTCGTGCCCTTGGAGGTGAACCCCATGCCTCCGACGAGGACCTCCGGTCTTCCTCGTGGGCCCAAGAACCGCTCCCAGGCGTGGTTCCAGTAGACGTCGTCCGAACCCAGAACCCCGCCGTCCCTCAGGTGGCTCCAGGCCTGGGTGAACTCGAAGGTCATGTGCTCCTCGCTGTGGTCGCTGTCGTGGAAGAAAAGGTCGATCTCCTTCAGACCCTCGAGCAGCTTGGGAAGCTCCACCTTGGCGTCCCCGAGCGTCAGCGTCCAGTTCTCCCGTAGGTTCTCGGGGACCTGCCACCCTACGGTCCTCCCCTGGGGGATCCCGGTACCGTCCGGCAGGTCGATCGAGCACAGGCGGCCACCGCCACCGTTCCTGCGCAGGGCCTCGAGGATGTAGCGGCTCGAGGAGCCGCTGGCGACCCCGGTCTCGACCACGCTGCGGGCTCCCAGCGCCCGGACGAGGGCGTAGAGGATGGGCCCACGGTCGTAGGCCGCCGTGTCCCCCTGGACGGTCCCTGGGGCCCAGGTGGCCTTCGAGAAGTTCTCCCGAAGTTCCGCGGTGATCGGCTCGACCTCGGACATCCAGCCGCGGAACTTCGCTTCCGTGACCTGCGATGGAAGCAGACGGACGAGCCGCCCCGGGGCCTTGTTCCAGCGACGGCGCTCCACCCACCTCCGAACGACGAACGGGAGGGGGATCGGCCCCCACCGAGCCTTGCCATTGCGCAGGAGCCGTATCATCGGGTCTACCTGGGCCTCGGTCGGACCCACGCGGTCTCCCGCAAGTGCCCGCCATGATAACGTCTCGGTCGAGACCACCGATTCCCTCGAGGGTTTGACCCTCTGGGTGAGGTTGCGGCGGACCCAAGCGGGGCACACGAGCCATTATCATCCGATGGTGGGCTGCCTCGGAGGGCCGCCCACCAGGGCTACGAGGGGCGATGGATTCCAGGTTCCGGTCTGCGACATTCTACGATCGCCGGAACGTTCCCGCCTCCCGCAGGAGGATGCTCATCATCCCGCCCCTCGGCGTGGCGGTCGTGCTCATCCTTTTCGGACTGGTCATCTACCACAACATCGAAGTCACGCTCGT
>JAKBKR010000188.1 GCA_021832495.1 bacterium
CCGGCTCCCCTCAACGAGGTCATCCTAGGGGAGGACACCCCTCCCGCGCGGCCACCGCTACCCATCGGTCCTCGACAATGATTCGAAACTACCGCGATTGCGGGATTCGCGTTCACGATGTCGCGGTGGAAGCAATGCACTGGGCATTACTTTGGGTACCTCTTCGGGAGACCACCCCTTTGAGAAGGTCGGTTCCCGAAGCATCTAAGCGATGTCTCCTCCCGAGGGGGGTCATTTTGGGACACTACGCCCGGGCCACGACAGAAGGGTCTTAAGTGGCACCGTTCTCGCACGGACCATGCCCGCCAAGCCGAAGCTTGCCGACGTTTCCGTGCGACTGACACAGGACCTCGGCTTGGAATCCCCACCGGTCCAGATATCGTTCTTGAAAAGCCCGCCATCGGGACTGCCTGAACACGCTGGGAAGGTTCCCTCATGGTGCACATTCTGGGCCGAAGCCCGGACCGGGGCCTTCTATGTGCCGCTCGGTGGACACAGCGATTGCGAGATCGGGGCATATATCCTGGGGATCCCGCTCGTCGGAGCCCAGGGTGAGAAGCTAGGGAAGACGCTTGCATGGATGCAGCAAGAAGGGTATCTCGTGAAGGGTGAAGAAGCGAACATCCCACACCTCGACGCCCCATTTCGGTACGTGGCGTACGGTCCCCTCGGCCAGGTTCCGGCCGCTCCCAGCGTCGTGGTTATCTTTGCCAATCCTGCCTCCGCCATGGTCGCCCTGGAAGCCCATCAACCCGGGATGGCGCATCCCTTCGGGGTACCAGTAACGGGGCGCCCCGCATGTGCCGTGATCCCCACCGTTTTGCAGGGTGAAGCGCCGGTGGCCATGAGCCTCGGCTGCAGCGGTTTTCGGACCTATGTGGAACCGGGGAACGACAAGCTGCTCCTCGCGGTCCGGGGAGATTACCTTGTTCGCTTCGCCGAGGCCGTTCACCGGATGAAAGTGGCCAACAATGCGGTCCAGGGAGAAATGGAACGCCGGAAGTCCGAAGCCTCGTGCTAGGCGAGGGGACCTGTTCGACACCGGAGAAAATACCCCATGCCCGAGGAGCATGCGTTCTTTCAGGAAAACGCCGGATTCTATTCGAAGAGCCCGGGACACTCCCGCGGTCCCGACCTCAAGCTCCTTCTCGAGCGGCTCGCGATGCAGGGGGATGAGTCCGTCCTCGATGTCGCCACCGGCACGGGGCATACCGCGCTAGCCATCGCACCGTACGCCGCGAAGGTCTTCGGCGTGGATGTGACCGAACAGATGCTGGCCGAGGCGGTCAAGCTCGCGGAGGCGCAGGGACTACAGAACGTAACATTCGTGAGGTCCGACTCGGCAAATCTGCCGTTCGCCCCAAGCACCTTTGACATTGTGTCTTGTCGCCGTGCGGCGCACCACTTCCCGGACAAGGAAAGGTTCTTGTCCGAGGTCGCCCGGGTGCTCCGTCCGGGGGGACGGATGGGGCTCGTGGACATGTGCCCACCTCTCGCGGCCCGAGAGCTCCTCGACGACATGGAGCGGATCCGGGATCCCTCGCATGTGCGCTCGTACACATCCGAGGAATGGGAGAAGGCGGCCCAAGACTCCGGTCTCCGGGTCGTCTCACTCGATGTCCTGGAAGAATACTTGTTGTTCCCAGAGTGGCTCTCCCCCGTGCGCACCGGAGGTGCGGCAGAGGAAGCGATCCGGCGGAGGCTTGCCCATGCCCGCACAGAGGAACTGACGGCGCTCAGTGCCCGTCCCACCTCAGGTCTGATCGAGGGCTGGATGAAACGGCGCATCGTCTTGGTGGCGGTCCACAACAAATAAGATCGAGAACCCACTCCTCCCAATAGATTCGGATAAGCTAATAATCAATAAAGCCTGAGCAACTCAGGAAGCACTAGGTGTCGCATGTCGATGGAGGGTCGGGAGTTCATCGAGGCATTGGAAGGATTCTGGTTCCAGGTCCGGCAGGAGGAGCGGGGGATCCTCCGTCGATGGGACATCACCCCGCTGCAAGGCATCGTCCTCCGGATGAGCCTGTGCGAAGAGCCGCTCACGATGTCCGTCCTTGCCGCACGTCTCGGGATCCGGCCTCAGACGGCGACCCATCTGGTGGACTTCATGGAAGAGCGAGGATGGATACGCAGGACGAGGTCCCGGGATGATCGGCGGGTGAGCCTGCTCGAGCCGACCGTCCGGGGCCGGAAGGACTCTGAGGCCATCCACCAGGCCTTCATGGACCGGATGGAGACGTTCCTTTCGGCGGCGCCGAAGGACCAGCTCAAGGCGGGTGCCGCGGCGTTGCGGGCTGCCCAGGAGTCCTTCCGACAGGCGCGCGCCCACCCCGCCGGTGGTCCCCGGAGTGCGCGTTCGCGCCGCATTCGGCAGGTACCTTAAATATTATATCGAATCTGACGATATTCAGCACATGTTAACTAACAGTCCATATTCACCGGCGTTGAAGGGGGAGCAATAGCACCATGGACGCACCCTCTATCGAGACCCGGGGTCTCACGAAGCGCTGGGGCAACTTCACGGCACTGGACCACCTCTCCCTTCGTCTCGAAGGAGCGAAGTGTGTGGGGTTCCTCGGACCCAATGGGGCCGGGAAAACGACGACGCTCAAGCTGCTCACCGACATGATCTTTCCGACCGAAGGGGAGTGCTTCATCAACGGGATCTCCGTCCAGGAGTCGCGGAAACGGACCCTGGAACATGCCGGAGTGCTCATCGAAAGCCCGGAGATCTATCCCTCGTTGACCCCGCGCGAGGCCCTCGAGATGGTCGCGGACCTCCGGGGCGTTCCCGCGAGCGAGCGACGGGGCAGGATCGAAACGGTCCTCGCCGAGGTCAAGATGACCGACTGGGCGGACAAGAAGGTCGGCCGGTTCTCCAAGGGGATGAAGCAGCGTATCAACATCGCCGCCGCGCTCGTCCATGACCCGGAGGTCGTGATCCTCGACGAGCCCTCCACGGGGCTCGATCCCCGGGGGATGGCCGAGGTCCGAGCGATTGTCCGCGACCTCAAGAAAAGCCAGCGGCTGATCTTCATGAGCAGCCACATCCTCAGCGAGGTCACCGAAGTCTGCGATGAAGTGGCACTCATCGACCGCGGCAAGCTGCTCTTCTTCGATACCCTGGCGAACGTCACCAAGAGATTCTCTGACGGGCACGCCTCGGTCGATGTGGCGTTTGCCCGTCCGATCACCGAAGCCGCCCTCCGTCAGGAGACCGCCGCCCTTTCGAGCGTGAAGAACATTGTCCTGCTCGGGGGTCAGAAGTTTCGGATTATCTTCGAGGGGGGGCTGGAAGCTCAAGAGAAGCTTATGGAAGTCCTGGTGGAACGCCATCTCGGCCTCGTGAGCATGGCCGAGTCGGAGAGCGCACTCGAGGAGGTCTACCTCAAGCAGATCTCCCGGGGGGATTAGGGGACCGTGGACGCCGAGGAGCATGCCGCGGTGGACCCACATGGGGGGTACCGTGCCCCGAGGACCTCGGTGCAAGTCCCGAAGCTCGCGGGATACCAGTTCCGGGAGTACTTCCGGTCCCGCCGGTTCGTCATCCTCGCCTTCATCGTGGTAATCATCGGTGTGATCCTGACCGCGGTCGTGGCGCACTTCCGGGGGGCCATCGTCTCCACGAACCTCGCCTTCTACGGGAGCTTCTGGGGGGGTGGGGTCGACCTCGTCATCGTCCTCTCCGCAGTCTTCTTCGGGGGTGACGCCATCGCCGGGGAGTTCCAGAACAAGACGGGATATTTCCTGATGGGCCTTCCGATCCGCCGATCGGCCGTCTACATAGGCAAGTACATCGCCGCGTACCTCGCATCGGCCCTCATGCTGCTCCTGTTCCTCGTGATCCTCGTCATGAACGGGGCCTATTACTTCGGGCCGGGGCTCTTTCCCTGGGAGCTTCTGTTCTCGTTCGTCCTTGCGTTGGTCTATCTTGCCGCCGTGCTCGGGGCGACCTTCCTTTTCAGTTCGCTCTTCAAGACGAGCGCGTACGGGTTCGTCCTCACCGCCATCCTCTTCCTCTTTGGTTTCTCGTTGATCCAGGACCTGCTCACCTCCCTCGTGCACATCGAGCCCTGGATGGTCATCTCGTATGCCAATTCCGTCATCGGGGAAGTGTTCTCGAATCCGGTGAACTGGGGATGGGCAGGACAAACTACCACCACGATGATCGGCCCGCGGGAGAGCCTAGTAACCTATACCGCCGGGGTGGGCGAGGGCGTGGTTATCATGATAGCTTACTTCTTTTTGACCACCCTCGCCGGTCTCTGGCTCTTCGAGCGGGAGGAGTTCACATGAACTTCCTGGTATTTTGAGCGAAAGGCGCTGAAGAGGACCCATGACCGGAAAGCCCTTGCCCAGTGCAATACACGACCCCCACGCCAAGACGGTAGAGACCTTCGACTCCGCGTACGCCTACCGCATCATCCTCATCATGATCGGACTCGTGATGATCGTGATGTACATCGAGGGTATGCTCACCCCGTCCCTCCCTCAGATCCAGCAGGACTTCAACATCACCGACGTTTCCCAAGTGAGCCTCGTCCTTTCGGCGTACCTCGTCACAGGAGTCGCCCTGAGCCCGGTCGCGGGAAAGCTGGGGGATGTCTATGGAAAGAAGAAGGTACTGGTCGTCGTACTCGTGATCTACACCGTCGCGGTGACGGTGACGGGATTCTCCCCGTCGTTCGAGTTCATGGTCGCCTCACGGGCGGTCCAGGGTGTGGGACTCACCGTCTTTCCCCTCGCCCTGAGCTTGGTCCGGGAGGAGTTCCCCCGCGAGATGGTCCCGAAGGCGCAAGGGATCCTGAGCGGCATGTTCGGGGCGGGGTTCGCGGTGAGCCTTCCACTGGGGGCATTCGTCTCCAACACATGGGGCTGGAGGTACACCTACCACTCCGCCATTCCAGTGGTGGTTATCCTCACCATCCTGGCTATCTTCTATCTTCGGGAGTCCCCGTACCGGAGGCCCGACGCCTATGTGGACTACCGGGGCGCGGGATTGCTGGCCGCCTCGCTCGCCTTCTTCGTCCTCGGACTGTCCCAGGCGCCGGTCTGGGGGTGGTGGAGCTTCGGAACTTT